>JACCRJ010000535.1 GCA_013813615.1 Lautropia sp.
CTGGGCGACACGGTGGACGACGCAGCAGGCGAGGCTTTCGACAAGAGCGCGAAGCTGCTGGGCCTGGGCTATCCCGGCGGACCCGCCCTCTCGGCGCTGGCGTCGACCGCGACGCCTGGAGAGCTGCAGGCAGCGGCCTTCGCACTGCCCCGCCCCAAGCTGCGCTCCGACGACCTGGACTTCAGCTTCAGCGGCCTGAAGACTGCCGTGCTGACCCACGTCAAACGCGGCGTCAGCGAGGCACAGAAGCCCGCGCTCGCGCACGAGGTCGAGCAGGCGATCACCGACGTGCTGGTGGGAAAATCCGTCCGCGCGCTGCAGCAGACCGGCCTGAACCGGCTGGTGATATCCGGCGGCGTCAGCGCCAACCGGGTCCTGCGGGAGAAGCTCGCGCGGGCTGCCGCGGACGGCACCGACAGCGGCGCGCCGATCGAGGTCTACTTTCCGGAGCTTGCCCTTTGCACCGACAACGGCGCGATGATCGCGTTCGCAGCCGCCTTGCGGCTACAGGCCGACCCGGCGGATGCGGCGGATGCGGTGGGCAGGGCGACCAGCTTCGACATCAGGCCGCGCTGGCCCCTTGCCGAACTGAGTTGACGAAGCGCGAGGATGCGCTTCAGACGCAGCCGCTGCCTCAGGCACGGCTCAGCTTGAGCAGCGGCGTGAGCAACAGCGGCGCAAAGTACATCGGTATCTGCGCGAGGCCCACGTAGAGCGAGAAGACCTCGCCGGCCGTGCCGGCGGTGATCACCAGCATCAGGCCCATGTTGCGGTTGCCGCTGAGCACCGCAGCGGTGTACGCGAACTTCGTGCCGGCACGGCGGAACAGCAGGTAAGCCGACAGATGCAGCAGCACTGCGGCCACGCACGCAACCAGGAACAGGGTTCCGATCAGCGCCGGTTCATGGAAGAGACGCTCGGTCACCCCGTCCATCACCGCAATGGCGAACACCACCAGCAGCAGCACGTTGGTGCCGCCGAGCAAGGCGTCGCCACGGCGGAGTCGCTCCAGGCCGATCAGGCGGCGCAGCGCGGCAGCAAGCAGGAACGGCACGCCAACCAGCAGCGTCACCCGCAGGAAGAACGGCAGCAGGTCGACCTGCAGGCCCGCCTGCGGCAGCAGCAGCGCCACCAGCGGGGTCAGGGTGAGCGGCAGCAGCAGCGTCGACGTCACGGTTGCGAGCGCGGCCAGTACGCCGTCGAGACCGAGGATCAGTGCGAAGACGGCGGCCGAGCCGATGGGGGGTGCCGCAGCCTGCAGGAGCAGCACCAGGCGCAGGTCCGGCGGCAGTCCTGCGGCCGCGCTTCCGAACCAGACCAGCAGCGGCGACAGAAGGAGCTGCCAGATCGCGAGGGCCGCGGGCAGCAGCGGGCGCCGGCCGAGATCGGCGAAACGGCTCCAGTCGAGCCGCAGCAGCGCCCCGGTCAGCGTGCCGATCACCGCCGGCGTCAACAGGGGACGCAGAAGCTCGGCCAGCCGCGGGAACAGGATGCCGACGAAGACCCCGGCTGGCAGAGCCCAGCGCGCCTGCCGGCTGAGAAAGGCGAGCAGGCTCAACGCGCCCGCAGATCGCAGGCCGCCGGGCCCATGGATCAGTCGGCGTAGCCGGGCATCTCGCGGTCCAGCACCCGCATCATTGCCTCGAAGAACAGCCGCTCGCGCTCCGCCCGCGGATGCCGGTCATCGGGATGGGCCACCTGCACCCGCCGGATGACGTCCTCCGACAGAAGCTGCAGCGGCTGCCCGGTGCTCATCGCCAGCAGCTGCGCGCGGCACACCCGCTCGAGCCTGTAGAGCCGCCGGTAGGCCTGCGCGACGGTGTCGCCGGTCACCAGCACGCCGTGGTTCTTCATGAACATGACATGCTTGCCGCCAAGCAGCGCCGCCAGCCGTTCGCCCTCCTCCAGCACGTCGGCGGTGCCGGCGTAGTGATCGTCGTAGGCGACCTGCCCGTGGTAGTAGGCTGCCGTCTGGCTGGCCGGCAGCAGCCGGTTGTCCTTCAGCATGTTGAGCGCCACCGCCCAGGTCTGGTGGGTATGGAGAACCACCCTGGCGCCGCAGAGGCGATGGATCGGCGCGTGGATGCATTGCGCCGACAGTTCCACGTCGCCTTCGCCCTGCAAGGTCGCACCGGACTCGTTGAAGACGATCATGTCGCTCGCCCGCGCCTCGGACCAGTGAAGGCCGAACGGCAGGATGAGGTACTGGTCGTCGGTGCCGGGAAGCGTCATCGTGAAATGGTTGTCGATGCCCTCGTC
>JACCRJ010000541.1 GCA_013813615.1 Lautropia sp.
GTTGTGCAGCGCAAACCGGGTCGGTTGCGCATCCGGCTCGGCAGGTGCAGCCCTGAGCCGGTCGACGATATCGCTGAAGTCGAAACGGTCCCTGGCGGTCCGTTTCAGGTGGACGATGGGGCGCTCGATCTTCAGCACGTCGATCACCGGCGCCAGGTACCTGAGGCTGGAGATCGACAGATCGGCCCGCACCGCTGCAACCGTCAGGAAGTCGGCTGCAGGCTCGGCTGCGGCTATGCGCAGGCCCTGCGCCGACAGCACCAGCGTGAACGGGTTGAACCGGACGCGCTCGATGTCGACCTGGCGGCCGAGCGACTCGCCCAGCCGGGGGAGCACGACCTTGCTGACCAGCAAGGGCACCGTCACGGCGGCGACGCCATACAGCAAGAGGATGACCCCGGCCGCGACCAGCAGGAACCTGGCGAGGCGCGCCCACAGGGGGCGTGAGGCGGGTGGAGAGCCGTCGTTCAATTGGTCGCGCTGCTCTGATGTCAACGGCGATGATAGTCCACCGTTCCATGCCCGATCATGATGGCTGGCATAGACTATGGCGGCGGGACGATCCGCACCGCCACCACCAGCCCGAATGAATCCTGAAAGCTTCGACCTTGCGATGATGCGGCTCGCCATCGACCAGGCGCACAACGCGGCGACCGTCGGTGAAGTGCCGGTGGGCGCGGTGATCGTGCGGGACCGCAAGGTCATCGCCACCGGTTACAACCATCCGGTCGGCAGCCACGACCCGACTGCTCACGCCGAAATCCATGCCCTGCGGGCGGCGGCCAACCAGGCCGGCAACTACCGCCTCGGGGATTGCTCGCTCTACGTGACGCTCGAGCCCTGCGCCATGTGCTGCGGCGCCATGATCCATGCGCGGATCAAGCGGCTGTACTACGGGGCGGCCGACCCGAAGACGGGTGCCTGCGGCAGCGTCGTCGACCTGATGGCCGAGCGGCGGCTGAACCATCACACCCAGGTGCACGCCGGCCTGCTGGCGCCGGAGTGCGGCCAGGTGCTGCGCGAATTCTTCGCGGCGCGCCGCAGCGGGGCTGCCGACAGCGACGCCGCCCGAGGCGGTGGCTCGAGGGGCGCCGGCTCGGAAAGCGGCGGCTCAAATAACAATGCCGTCCTGGAGGACGGCATCGAAGTCGAGTTTCTCGACAATCAGCCGGACGATGAATAGCCCGGCAGTTATTGTGAGCGCAGTTTATTCCACTTTCGCGGCTGCGCGCAATTCCTGCTGAAGCTGCATGACTTTCTGGCGCTCCAGCTGCTGCTGGATCTGCGGCTTGACCTGATCGAGCGGCGGCGGCTCTGCGTCGCGCACGTCGTCGACCCGGATCACGTGATAGCCGAATTGCGTCTTCACCGGCTCGGTCACCGTCTTGCCTTTCTCCAGCGCCACCATCGCGTCGCTGAACTCCTTCACGAACGTGGAGGCGGTGTTCCAGCCGAGGTCACCCCCCTGGGCGCCGGAGCCTGGGTCCTTGGACTGCTTGGCCAGCGACTCGAACTTCTCGCCTTTCTTCAACTGCGCGATGACCTTCTTGGCTTCGTCCTCATTTTCGACCAGGATATGGCGGGCCTTGTACTCCTTGCCGCTCGCGCCGGCTTCCTTCTTGAACTTGTCGTACTCCCCCTTGACATCCTCCTCCTTGACCGGGTTCTTGACCAGGTAATCGCGGATGAGAGCGCGGATCAGGATGTCCTGGCGGGTGTTCTCCAGCTGGCGCTGCACGTCATCTTCCTTGGAGAGTCCGCGCTTGTCGGCCTCCTGCACGAAGATCTCGCGGGCGATCAGTTCTTCCCGGACGAGCTCGCGGGTCTGCGGCGAGTCGGGCCTGCCTTGGGCCTCGAGGGCTTGGAGGAACTCGTCCACCTTGGCCTTCGGGATGGCCTTGCCATTCACGACGGCGGCATTCTGGGCAATCGCAGGTGTGCCGATCATCAGCGCGCAGGCGAGCGCGCCGGCCAGTGCCGGGGCAAGGAGCAGGGATCTCTGCCGGCGAGGACTGCCAAAACGGACGGCACGAAGGCGCGCGGAGGTTTGCATATCAGGTTCCAGTCGAGTGATTGATTGAGATGGTGGGCACAGCCCCTTGGGCCGCTGCCGATTCTGCGGGCGTGCTCGCCTTGACGATCAGCGCATGGATCCTGTGAGGCATCCAATCAGCCACGGCATCATACACCAGTCGATGCCGGGCCAGCCGCCCGAGGCCGGCAAAGGTGTCGCAGACGATGTCGACGGTGAAGTGTCCGGCACCGCCGGCGGAGCCGGTGTGTCCCGCGTGTAAATGGCTGTCGTCGAGAACGCTCAGCCGGGCATCCGGGAATCGCTGCAGGAGCCGCTGCTCGATCTCCTCAAGGCCTGGCTTCATCGCTCGACTCCTTGAGGTAGCGGCTGAGGTAGACGCCCTGCAGCAGCACGAACACGAGCGTCATGCCGAGCGTTCCGAACAGCTTGAAGTTGACCCAGATATCGGTACTCCATGAGTACGCCACCCAGATGTTCAGCGCGCCCATCACCAGGAAGTAGAGGATCCACATCTGATTGAGCCGGTTCCATACCGCCTCCGGAAGGACCATCTGCGAGCCCATGAAGGTCTTCATGAGATTGCGGCCCATCAGGCGCGCGGTCAGCAGCGCGGCCGCGAACAGCCAGTAGAGGATCGTCGGCTTCCACTTGATGAAGGCCTCGTCGTGCAGCATCAGCGTGAGGCCGCCGAAGACGACGATAACACCGAGACTGACCCACTGCATCACTTCGACGTGCTTGCCGCGCACCTTGAGCCAGATGATCTGCGCGATGGTTGCGCCGATGGCAACGGCGGTGGCGACGTAGATGTCGGCGAACTTGAACGCGACGAAGAACAGGATGATGGGGAAGAGATCAAACAGCAGTTTCTTCATGAAGAACAGCTCACCTCGATGGCGCTCGCCCAGTCGGGCGGCAGTGCGGCATATTGATCATTGGCCGGCTGTTCGTCAAAGGGCCTCGACAGGATCTCCGCCAGGCGCTTCACCTCGGTGAACTCCCGCTCGGCCGGCGGATCGCCCAGCGCAACCGTCGCCTGGCGGATCGCCGCCTCGGCGAGGTAGTTGCGCAGCACGAATCGCGGGTTGACCTTTTCCATCTGCCGGCGGCGCTGCTCGTCCGGCATCGCCTGCGACTGCAGCCGCAGGCGGTACTGCGCAAGCCACCGGTCGCAGTCTTCCCGATCCAGGCAAAGGTCCCGCACCGGCGCGTCCTGGGCGGCACCGTCGGCGGCGATCCGGCCCAGGTTCCGGAAGAAGAGAGTGAAGTCCGCGCGGTTGCGGTCGAGCATGCCGAACAGCTGCTCGATGAGGCCCATGTCATCCGGGTGGGCGTCGGCCAGGCCGAGCTTGGCACGCGTCTGCAACAGGAACTCCTCCCGATAGGCAGCCTTGTAGACCTGCAGGGCGTCTTCGGTGGCCTGGGCGCTGCCGATCAGCGGGACCAGCGACTGGCCGAGCGCATAGCAGTTCCATTCACCGATATCAGGCTGGCGGGAATAGGCGTAGCGTCCGCCTTCGTCCGAATGGTTGCAGATGTAGTCCGCCTCGAAGGCGTCCAGGAAGCCGAACGGGCCGTAGTCGATGGTGAGCCCGAGCGCCGACATGTTGTCGGTGTTCATCACGCCGTGGCAGAAGCCGACCGCCTGCCACTTGGCTATGAGTCGCGCGGTGCGGGCTGTGACCTCCGCCAGGAACGCCTGGTAGGGCTGCTCGCGGCTCGCGCAGTCGGGGAAAAACTGCCCGGTGACATAGTCGGCGAGCACCTTCAGCTCGTCGTGCTTGCGATAGTAGTAGAAGTACTCGAAGCTGCCGAAGCGCACGAACGACGGTGCCATCCTCGTCACTACCGCTGCCGTTTCGACGTCCTCCCGGAACACCGGCAGGTCGGAGCCCACCACCGCCAGGGCGCGCGTCGTGGGTATGCCCAGCGCCGCCATCGCCTCCGAACACAGGAACTCCCGGATGGAGGAGCGAAGTACCGCGCGGCCGTCGGCCATCCTGGAGTAGGGGGTGGCGCCGGCGCCTTTCAACTGCAGCTCCCAGCGATCGAAGTCCAGCAGGTGCTGGTCCGAGCCGGCCAGCGCCGCATACTGCCCGCGCGCCTGGCCGGCTACCTCTCCGAGCAGGAGTGCCCGGCCGTCGCCGAGCCTGCCGGCCCACACGCCGAACTGATGGCCGGCGTAGACCGCCGCCAG
>JACCRJ010000576.1 GCA_013813615.1 Lautropia sp.
AAGCCGAGATGTACCGCTCCATCACCGGAGCCGGCAACGATTCGCATGTGACGCAGGTCCTCTATGGTGGCGGCCCCCCGCTGATCAACTCCGCGGGCGTGCCCTGGAGCGGTGCCTATATCGACACCATCGGCGACCCGAGTGCCGACCTGAGGTCCAACATCGCCGCCGAGTCGCGGGCCAAGATCATCTATGAACGGCTGATCAACCTGACGGCTGATCCTGGCGTCAAGGATGCCCTCGGCTTCCTGATGACCCGCGAAGTGGCGCACCAGATCTCCTTCGAGAAAGCGCTGTATTCGATCCAGCCCAACTTCCCGCCGGGCAAGCTGCCGCCGGATCCCCGCTTTGCCCGCGTCTACTTCGACATGTCGCAAGGCGAAGTGGACCTGCGCGGCCCGTGGAACAGCGACGAGAATTTCGAGTTCGTTTCGAACCGCGACGAGCAGCAAGCGGTCGACGGCGGTGACGGCAGTGGCACGGTCGGTCTGAGCGCCAAGGAGAAGACGGTCGTTACCGCGCTGGCGAAGCGTACCGCTTCGGAAACCGGGCTGGACCCGATGACCGGCGCGGAACTCGGTATGGGGGAAGCCTCTCAAGGCACCGCCGCCGCGCCGAAGAAGCGCAAGTAGCAGCAGAAATCGTTCACTACGGCACGCCTGTCCCGTTGCGGCGGGGCAGGCTTACATCCAGTCCGCAGCGCGGTCGCTATGATGAACGGGAGCGCGGAACCGTCTCAATCGGCGTGCCCAGTTCAGCCTTGTCAGTCTGCAGAGCAACCCCTACACTGCCCTTTGCCCAGCCACCGACGTGCGTATGACCTACCCAGACGTGCGTATGACTTCATCAGCGGCGAGGCTGCGTCTCTTTCACGCTGGGCTGCCTGCGCTGCTTGTCTTGCTCGCGCTGATGCCGCTTGGGGCGGCGCACGGGCAAGCAGCAGGCAGCGCCGGCAGTTCGCCGACTGACCCGCCAGGTACGGTGCAGACCGTGCTCAAGTCCCGCAACCAGGTCGTGCTCGGGTTGAGCGGCAAGCCCGCGTCCCTCACGATCACCATAAGGTCGATCTCGACCGGGCACAGGCTCGAGGGCAACGCCTCCTTCGAACTTTCATCAGAGGGGGAGCCGCTCGAGAAGACGGACAGCCTCACATGCGCCGCCTCGCTCAGCTTCGGCTGCGGGGTCGTTGCGCGCTTCTCCACCACCGGCCGGAAAGCCGAGCCACCGAGCGTCTACGAAGCGCAGCTTCAGGACGGGGTTCTCACGATCACGGCGGGTGTCCGCAAGGCGAGCGAGGGCAAGGAGGCCGACGGGAAAGGAGCCGGGGGCAAAGGAAGCGAGGCCAAAGGAACCGAAGTCAAGTCGGACTTCGAGAGCTTCGTCGCGGGCATCATCGACAACACCAGTGTAGCGGTCAAGGTCCGTGTCGACCAGCAGCAGGAGTTTCTTTTCGACCTGCAGCGGCTGGCTTGGCCCCTGGCGGACATTGCGCCGGACCATCCTTTCTCCGCGCGCTTTGCCGGAGATCCGGTGCTTGCCGGCCTGAAGCAGCGGTTTCCGTCCCGGTACCTGAAGATCGTCGACCTGGTGCGCAAGCTGGTACCTGACGCCGGCACGCTGACACAGGAAGCGGAGACGAGGATCCTCGAATCGATCCATGCCGCCGTGGGCAGCCTGCGTCCCATGGTGCCCGACGAGTTGCTCGAGCGCATCGTCGCGAATGCGGCTGCTGCTGCCCGGCAGGTCGGCTCCGGGGACCTGCCACTGTGCAACGCGCTGGCGGTGGCAGCCAGAAGCCCTCTGACCGTGCCGGGACTGAAGGACAGCGCCGTTGCCCGGGCGGAGTACGCCCTTTGGCACGAAGTGATCGAACAGGCGCATCCGCGCTTCATACGCAAGGTGCCGAACGACGACCTGCTGCCGTCGACACCGACATTCGAGGAAAACATGCGGGTTGCCAATGAGTCGGGCTGCGGCATGTTCGCAGCGGTGATCGAGGCGATCCTGAAGCTGCCCAGGGAGGAGCGCCGGCTGTGGCTGCGGGCTACCGTCGGCACGGTCGAAGACCTGCGCGCGGAAGCTCCCCCCTCACGGCGATAAGGCCGCGACACTTCCGCCGCTCTGAAGCAATCCTGGAAAAATGACCCGGCCGAACGACCGGTTCAGGAGCGGGTCGCCCAGCAGCCGGGCACCGGTACCGGCAGCCCGCGGGCGGCGGACTCGAGCATCGCATCGATCAGGGCGTGCACCGCGAGGCCGCTGCGGCCGCTGTTCACCGGCTCTCGCCCTTCTCGCAGGGCAGCCAGGAACTCCTCGATCAGTCGCCGGTGTGCTTCCGGGGAAAACGCCATCGGGTCGGCCCCACCGCCGCCGCCGCTGGTGCCGGACATCTCCAGCAGCGGCAGACCCGGCCGCTGCACGACCAGCCGGTCGCCTTCCAGGACCGCGGTGCCCCCAGCCCCGGCGATGTCGATCCGCTCCGGGTAGCCGGGATATGCCACCGTGGTGGTGTCGACGACGCCGACCGCTCCGCAGGCATAGTCGACGACGGCACTGGCGATGTCCTCGGTGTCCATGCGGCGCAGGCCGCTGGTACTGCAGCGGGCGCTGACCGCAGCCGCCGGCCCCACCAGGTGCAGCAGGAGGTCGAGCGTATGGATCGCCTGAGTGAGCAGCACGCCGCCGCCGTCTCGCGCGCGCATGCCCCTGCCCAGCTGGGCGTAGTACTCCGCCGAGCGCCACCAGCGGACCGATGCCGAGACGCTCAGCAGTTCGCCGAGGGCGCCTTCGATCAGCAACTGCCTGAGCGCCATCGGACTGCGCCGGAAACGGTGCTGGAACACGACGCCGAGGGTGCGGCCGGCCTCGGCAAATGCGGCGACCAGCGCCCGCGCGCTGGGCAGGTCGACGTCCAGCGGCTTCTCCACCAGCACGTGCTTGCCCGCGCGGGCCGCACGCAAGGACACCTCGGCATGCGTGCGCGGCGGCGTGAGCACGAACACCACGTCCACGCTCGGATGAGAAAGCAGCGCCGCTTCTGAGTCGACGGTCGCAAGCCCGTAGGCCCCCTGGAATGCTGCCCGCCGCGCCGCGCTCGGGCTGAAGCCGGCGACGAAGACCGCACTGTCGGCCAACTCCCGCAGCGCTTGCACGTGCGGCTGCGCCGCCATGCCAAGCCCGATGAAGCCGATGCCCAGCTTGTCCTTGGCCAGGCCCGGCATCCGTCCGGGCGGGGTCGCAACCGATCCGCTCATCGCGGCGCGGGGTAGGCTTCCCACAGGTGCGAGTCGTCCAGCGCGCCCTTGCCGACGGCGCTGCCGGTGAGGAACATCTGATGCGCCGCCGCTGCGATCGGCAGCGGAAACTTCAGATCACGGCCCGCGTCCAGGACCAGCGCAAGATCCTTTACGAAGATGTCGATCGTGCTGTTGGACGGCGGCGCGTCCTGCAGTGCGCGCGGACCGCGATCCTGCATCATCCAGCTGGCTGCTGCGCTGCTGCCGTAGACCTCCAGCAGCCGTTGCGGGTCCAGGCCTGCCCGCTTGCCGAGCGCAATGGCTTCACCCAGCACCGCCAGGTGCACACCGCAGAATAGCTGGTTGATCGTCTTGACGGTGGAGCCTGCACCCAGCTCGTCGCCGAAGTCGTGCACGTGGCTGCCCATCTCGCATAAGACCGGGCGTGCCCTTGCCATCGCTTCGCGCGGCCCGCTTGCCATGACCGTCAGCGTCCCGCCCGCCGCGCCCCGCACTCCCCCTGAAACCGGCGCGTCGACCAGCAGCACGCCGGCCGGCGCAAGCTGCTCGCCGACCCGGCGGATGAAGGATGCTGAGACGGTGGCACACTGGATCAGGACCGCCGCCGGATCCAGGTGGGCGGCGATGCCACCCGGCCCGGATACGACAGCGTCGACCTGGGTGGAATTGACGACGAAGCACACCACCGCGTCGGCGCCGGTCACCGCCCCGGCGATCGTGGCATGCGGAGCGCCACCCGCCTCGCTCAGGGCATCTAGCGCGGCCTGCCGCACATCCATGCCCCGCACCTCGTGTCCCTTGCGCAGGAGGTTACCCGCCGCTGCCGCGCCCATGGCCCCAAGTCCGACGACCGCAATCTTCATTCAAGACCCTCCGCGCCCACCTCGAGCAATTCACGAACATGCTGCTCGACGCTGCGGGCCAATGCCAGCAGGTCGTAGCCGCCCTCCAATACCGAAACCACACGGCCGCCGGCGTGCCGGTCGGCCTGCGACACCACCTGTCGCGTCACCCAGGCGTAGTCGTTGTCGGTCCAGGCGAGGTGGCTGATTTCGTCGTCGCGATGGGCATCGAAGCCGGCAGAGATGAAAATCACCTGCGGCTTGAACCGCTCAAGCGCCGGCAGCCAAAACCCGCTGACCGCCTTGCGCAGGGCCTCGCCGTTGCTGTAGGGCGCCAGCGGCACGCTGATGATGTTGCTGCCCCGCGGCTGCTCGCCGCAGTACGGATAGAGCGGCGACTGAAATGTGGAGAGCATCAGCACCCGGTCGTCGCCGGCAAGGATGTCTTCGCTGCCGTTGCCGTGATGCACGTCGAAATCGCACAGCGCGATCCGTTGGACACCGAGCTCCTCGAGCGCATGGCGAATGCCGATCACGACATTGTTGAAGAAGCAGAAGCCCATCGCCGCTTCGCGCGTCGCGTGGTGCCCGGGGGGTCGCACATTGCAGAAGGCGCGCTGGAACCGACCGGATACGACCAGTTCCGTGGCGGTCACCACCGCTCCGGCGGCATGCCGGGCCGCCAGCAGCGTTTTCGGGTTCATCACCGTATCCGGGTCGACCCGGGAATAGCCACTGACCGGAGAGCGGGCTTCCATCTCATCGACATGCAAGCCGGTATGAGCGCGCAGCAGCTGCGCCCGGGTGGCGGGCGGCGCCTCCACCGACTCCACCAGGTCCAGCAGGCCGGAACTGAGCAGGCGATCCGCGATGACCCTCACGCGGTCCGGGCGTTCGGGATGGTCCCTCCCCATCTCGTGGAGCGTCGAACTCGGATGGGAGAGGTAGACAACGCGCATTCGATCGGTGCTTGGGTCGTTCGGCCGAAGGAACCCGAGGGCAGGCCGGCTTTGGTGATCCCGAGGATTCTACGCGCAGGATTGCGCCTGCTCGCGCGGGAAGGGTGCCCGACCGCGATCGCGCGCCGGCCCAGGTCGTGGCTAAGGAAGCTGCCCCGGCAGCCTCCTCAAGGGCGCTACAATTCCGCCTATGCGGGTGTAGCTCAGTTGGTAGAGCGCCGGCTTCCCAAGCCTGAGGTCGCGAGTTCGAGACTCGTCGCCCGCTCCAGTTTCCCTCGAGCTGAGCGGCCCCGGCTAAAATGCCGCGATGAAGATTATCCTGAACGGTAAACCCCACCCCCTCGAGCGGCCGATGAACGTCTCGGAGCTGGTCGACTCGCTGGGTTTCGCCGGCAAGCGGATCGCGGTGGAGCGCAATGACGAGATCGTCCCCCGGTCCCGGCACGGGCGCACCCCGCTGGCATCCGGAGACCGGGTGGAAATCGTCGTCGCAGTCGGCGGCGGCTAGCACCCTCAACAGGAACTCAGCATCCCATGGAAAGGAACAGTGCAGGCGTCGGCAACGGCGCCGACAAGCTGCGCATCGGCAACCGGGAATTCGGATCCCGCCTGCTGATCGGTACCGGCAAGTATCGGGACTTCCAGCAGACGCGGGAGGCCATCGATGCGAGCGGCGCTGAAATCGTCACCGTCGCCATCCGCCGCACCAACATCGGCCAGAATGCGGGCGAGCCGAGCCTGCTGGAGACGGTGCCGCCGGACCGGTTTACGCTGCTCCCGAACACTGCCGGCTGCTACAACGCCGAGGACGCCGTACGCACCTTGCGGCTGGCGCGTGAACTCCTGGATGGACATTCGCTGGTGAAGCTCGAGGTGCTCGGCGACCAGCGCACCCTCTTTCCGGATATGCCGCAGACGCTGTCGGCGGCAAGGACGCTGGTCAAGGACGGCTTCGAGGTGATGGTGTACTGCAGCGACGACCCGATCCAGGCGAAGATGCTGGAGGACATCGGCTGTGTCGCGGTCATGCCGCTGGCCTCGCTGATCGGCTCGGGAATGGGCCTGCTGAACCCCTGGAACCTGCAGTTGATTCTCGAGCAGGCCAAAGTTCCGGTGATTGTCGACGCCGGCGTCGGCACCGCGTCGGATGCGGCCATCGCCATGGAGCTCGGTTGCGCCGGTGTGCTGATGAACACGGCCATCGCCGGCGCGAGGGACCCGATCATGATGGCCACCGCGATGAAACTCGGCGTGCAGGCGGGCCGGCTCGCCTGGCAGGCGGGCCGGATGCCGAAGAAGTACTACACCGCGATGCCATCGTCACCGGCCGAGGGCCTGCTTCCCAGTGT
The DNA here is from genome assembly GCA_013813615.1 of Lautropia sp. Lineage (GTDB taxonomy): Bacteria > Pseudomonadota > Gammaproteobacteria > Burkholderiales > Burkholderiaceae_E > Lautropia. The sequence continues at coordinate 6,408 of JACCRJ010000576.1, forward strand.
CCGGCGAGCCGGCTGACGAGCATCGTTACGGGAGCCTGATCCGCAGCTACGTGCTGCGCCGGTCGCATTTCTCGCCAGCGCAGCGCGGCGCGCATGAACGGCTGATGCCGGTGTTCGGAATCCCGTTCAGCCGCGCGCCGCTCGACCTGCCGGCCGTCTTCGGGCGGCAGGCTTCCACGATCCTGGAGGTAGGGTTCGGGATGGGGGAGACCACCGCGGAGATCGCAGCTGCAAATCCCACCTTGGACTATATCGGAGTTGAAGTCCATACCCCAGGCGTGGGCGCCCTGCTGAAACTCCTGGAGGCGCGCGGCCTCAGCAATGTCCGGGTGATCGAGCACGATGTGCAGGAGGTGCTCGATCACCAGATACCTGACGGATCTCTGACTGGAGTGCATGTTTTTTTTCCGGACCCGTGGCCCAAGTCGCACCATCACAAACGTCGCCTGATCCAGCAACAATTCGTTAACAAGCTGACTACCAAACTGTGCTCGGGCGGCTACCT
>JACCRJ010000601.1 GCA_013813615.1 Lautropia sp.
CCCCTTGATGGCCCGCTGGCGCACCTGCTGGATCGCAAGCGTGGGATGGCTGGGCCGGATACTGAACGAGTCGCTGCTCGCCCTGGTCGCCCGCCTCGGCATCGCGGCCGTATTCTGGCAGTCGGGCCGCACCAAGGTCGACGGCATCCTGACGATCAGGGACAGCACGTATGCCTTGTTCGCCGAAGAGTTCCGGGTGCCGCTGCTCGCACCGGAACTCGCCGCCACGCTGGCCACCTGGGCGGAACACCTGTTCCCGATCCTGCTCGTGCTGGGGCTTTGCACCCGCCTCTCGGCGCTGGCGCTGCTGACGATGACCGCCGTCATCCAGTTCTTCGTCTACCCGGATGCCTGGCCGACTCACCTCACCTGGGTGGCGCCGCTGCTCTGGCTGCTGGCGCGCGGCGCCGGCGCGATCTCGCTTGACCGGCTCGTCACACTGCGCACCAGCCCTTCGAAATCGTCCTCGACAAAGTCGTAAGGCAGGTTCGGATTCGGATCGGGCGGCCCTTCCGGACCCCATTCCAGCGGCCGACGCACGAAGGCGGTCCGAAAGCCTGCCCGGTGCGCGCCGTTCAGGTCGAAGTTGTGGCACGCGACCATCAGGATCTGCGACGGCTCCAGCGCCAGCCACCGCGCCGCGGTGGCATAGGCCTCAGGCTCGGCCTTGTAGACGCCGATCATCTCGCAGGAGATCACCGCGTCCCAGGCCAGCCCGTTCTTGCGCGAGACACTGACCACCATCGCGGTCGGCAGCATCGTGAACGACACCACCGGCAGCACGCGCCGCAGCGCCTGCAGCGCCGGCGGGAAGTCGGGCCAGGCATCCAGCTCCTGCCAGGCGCGCCAGACCTGCTGCCGCCCGGACGATCCCGCCGTGCCAGTCCAGCACGGTACCGCCGGTGTCGAACGCCACCGCGCTGATGTCTGCTGCCCCGATGTCCATTTCAACCCCCGCCGCAAGCTACGGCATGACACTAATGGCGCTACCGGCAGGTCCGGAAGAACGCCTGAATCTCCGACGCCAGCGCCTGAGGCTGCTCCAGCGCCGCGAAATGCCCGCCTTTCTGCATGCGCGACCAGCGACGGATGTCTGGAAAGACCTTCTGCGCCATGGCGCGCGGCGGGCGCAGGATCTCATGAGGAAATTCGGCGTAGCCGGTCGGCACGTCAACTGTCTTGCCGGTCGGGATCGGCCAGGGACCGTGGGCCCTGGCGTAGTACGGCCAGAAGGAGGAGCCGATCGCCCCGGTGAACCAGTAGAGGGAGATGTTGGCCAGCAACTCGTCCAGCGTGAATACGGTTTCCACATTCCCGCCGCAGTCCGACCACCGGCGGAACTTCTCGACGATCCAGGCGGCCAGCCCGGCAGGTGAATCGGTGAGGCCATACGCGAGGGTCTGCGGCCGCGTGCCCTGGATGGCGGCGTAGGCGGCCTCCTCCCGCAGCCACTCGGCGAGTTCTGCACGATAGCGCGCCTGCTCCGGCTCGCTGCCGTCGATGTCGCCGGTTTCGCGCCGCAGCGGCATCATGTTCAGGTGGATGCCCGCCAGCCGCTCGGGATAGGCGTACCCCAGCCGCGAGGTGATGAAGGAACCCCAGTCCCCGCCCTGCGCGCCGAATCGCCGATAGCCGAGGACATCGGTCATCAGCGAGGCGAAGCACTCTGCGATCTGCTCGATGGAGAAGCGCGGTTGGCCGGCGGTGAACGACAGGCCGTAACCGGGAAGCGACGGCGCGACGACGGTGAAAGCATCCGCCGGATCGCCGCCGAAGCGGGCCGGGTCCGTCAGGCGCGGAATGATCTCCAGGAACTCGAAAACGGAGCCCGGCCAGCCGTGGGACAGCAGCAACGGCATCGGCGCGGTCCCGTCGGGAGGCGTGACGCCCTGGACGTGGATGAAATGGAGGTCGATGCCGGCGAGGGGGACGCGGTACTGCGCAAAGGCATTGAGCCTGGCTTCCTGGGCTCGCCAGTCGAATCCGCTGCGCCAATGGTCGACCAGCGTGCGCAGGAACCCGAGGTCGGTCCCGTAGGCCCAGGGTTCTCCTGGCGCCTGGTCCGGGAAACGTGTCCGCGCGAGGCGACCGCGCAACTCGGCGATGTCTTCCTCCGGCACGTGGAGCTGAAACGGCGTCGGAACCGGCACGGCAGCGTGGTTGGCAGATCCTGGGGCAGAGGGCGGGGAAGCGGCGTCAGGCATGGACTTGCGCGTTCGGTGGCGCAGGGCGCGGATGGGGAACGTCCGAGCTTACCGCCGAAACGGCGGACCTGGAAGTTTTGCAGATCAAGCCCCCGTACAGCTGAGGTTTTAGAGTCGTCCCTCCAACCTCAATGTTGCATTGCACCAAGCTTCTCGGTATTATGTGTTTGTCTCCTCCACCTCCTCCTTTGGTGGATTAGCCCGCGCCTAACCGCGCGGGCTTTTTTCTGGGCATCGATGTTCGGCACCGGGAAGGCGTGCGCCTGCCAGCGTCTGCTCCGCCTTCCGGGCCCGCGAGAGGGCGCGGGGCGTCGACGCGCGGTCGCCGACCAGCTTCAGGCGGGCGGGCGGGCCGAGTCCACCACCCTCGCGAGCGCGCTGGCGACATCGGTCGGGAACGGAAAGACGATGGTGGAGTTGTTCTGGCTGCCGATCACCGCGAGCGTGCTCAGGTAGCGCAGTTGCATCGCCTCCGGCCGCTGCGCAAGAATCTCGGCCGCCTCCAGCAGCTTCCGGGCCGCCTGTGCCTCGCCCTCGGCGCTGATCACCTTGGCACGCCGCTCCCGCTCGGCCTCCGCCTGCCGTGCGATCACGCGGATCATGCTTTCGTTGATGTCGATATGCTTGATCTCGACGTTGGCCACTTTGATGCCCCAGGCGTCGGTCTGCCGGTCCAGGATTTCCTGGATGTCGTTGTTGAGCTTGTCCCGCTCCGACAGCATCTCATCCAGGTCGTGTTTACCGAGCACCGACCTTAGGGTCGTCTGCGCGAGCTGGCTGGTGGCCTGGGCGTAGTTCTCCACCTGGATCACCGAATGCTCCGGCGTCACTACCCGGAAGTAGATGACCGCATTGACCTTCACCGACACGTTGTCGCGGGAGATCACGTCCTGCGAGGGCACGTCCAGCACCAGCGTGCGCTGGTCCACCCGCACCATCTGCTGCACGTACGGGATCATCAGGATCAGGCCGGGGCCCTTGACGCCGGTGAACCGGCCGAGGGTGAACATGACGGCCCGCTCGTACTCGCGCAGGATGCGCACCGACAGGGCCAGAATCACGGCCAGGAACAACACGATCGGTGCGAGGAAGAAAAGCGTGTTCATGCGGAGGTGCCTCCATTGCGGTTGTCATCGACTGCCACGAGCAGGCTGAGGCCGTCGAGGGCGACCACCTTGACCCGTTGCCCCACTTCGAGCGACCGGGACGCGGTTGCGTTCCAGCGCTCGCCATGCACGAAGACATGCCCCCTCAGCCCTGACCAATCCATCACTTCGGCACGAGTGCCGAGCATCGCTTCCTGACCGGCAGTCACCTTGTACCTGAGCGAGCGCATCGCCAGGCGGGCGACCAGCAGGCTGACCAGCGCGGCCGCCAGCGCCAGGCCGCCGATGATCGGCCAGTAGATCTCGAATCCGGGCACCCCTTGCGTATCCATCAGCACCGTCACTCCAACCACGAAGGCGACCAGCCCGCCTATCCCGAGTATGCCGAAGGACGGGACGAAAGCCTCGGCCATCAGCAGCGCCATCCCGAGCAGGGCTAGTGCCGCACCAGCGTAGTTCAGGGGCAGTGCGGCCAGCGCGTAGAGCCCGATCAGCAGACAGATGGCGCCGATCGTGCCGGGATAGAGCGACCCGGGACTCATGAATTCGAACAGCAGGCCGTAGATGCCGATCATCATCAGGATCAGCGCGACGTTGGGATTGGTGATGACGCCCAGCGCCCGCGTGCGCCAGTCCGGCTCGAGGGCGACCTGCACGAGTGCCGCGGTGTCGAGCGTCAC
>JACCRJ010000613.1 GCA_013813615.1 Lautropia sp.
CCAGCAGGCTTGGCAACAACTCCACCGGCGCTGCCTATTTCAGCAGACCCACGTCCCGCGCAGCCGCTTCGTACTCCTTGGCCTTCGTCGACATGAACGCGTCCATCTTGTCGTATGGAACGTCGACGATGACGAACCCGGCGTCCTTCATCTTCTGGCGGAAGGCGTGATCCTGGTTGACCTTGCCGAAGGCGTCCGACAACTGCTTGCGCACGTCCTCAGGCGTGCCCTTCGGCACGGCCACCCCACGGTACACCCCGGTCACCATGTCGATGCCGAGTTCCTTGAAGGTCGGAACGTCCGGATGCGTGGGCAGCCGCTCTTCGAGCGCGACCGCCAGCATCCGCGCCTTGTCGCCCTGCTGGATCGCCGCGGTGGTGAACGTCATCGCGGCGTTCACCTGCTTGCCCAGCATCGCGACGACCGAAGTGGCGGTACCGGAGAAAGGAATGTAGGTGAGCTTCACCTTGGCGAGCTGGTTGAAGGTCGTGGCGCTCAGGTGCGGGCCGCTGTTGGTGCCGCTGCCGGAGATGGTGATCGCGCCCGGCGCCTTCTTCGCCGCGTCGATCAGGTCCTGCAGCGTCTTGTAGGGACTGTCGGCCGGCACGACGATCGCGTCGGGCGTCAGCTGGAACACGTATACATTGACGATGTCGTCGGTCTTGAATCCGACGTCCTTCTGCATCGGCTGCAGGAAGATGTGCGGCAGGTTGGTGCCGACCACGGTCGAACCGTCCGCCGGCAGCTTGTTTAGCTGCGCCCAGGCGGTCGCACCGCCGGCGCCGGGCTTGTACTGGATGACGACATCGCGACCGGTCACCTTCTTGAGGGCGGCCTCCTGGATACGGGCGGTGACGTCGGACTCGCCGCCTGCCGGGAAGGGAATGATGTAGTTGAGGGTCTGGGCGGCGGCCGGGGCCGCGGCGGCGGCGATAGCGGCAGCGACGGCAGCACCGGCGGCCCGGCGACCCATTGCGCGGGCAATGTTCTTCATCGTGTTGTCTCCTTTGGTTCCGGGTCGGACTGACGGCCCGCCCGCCCGCCTCAAGGGCGGGCCCGAAAGTATAGATGAGGGCGATGGACGCCCGGCAACCCGACGCGTTTGGTCACCGCGCCGAGACGAGCGGCGGCTGCCCGCGGGGCTCTACTTCATGCCGATACCGATCTTGATTCACCACCGGCGGGCCCCTTGCCGAAACGGATCCGATCCGGCGCAGTGGTGCCGCCGGTCATGACGAAACTCATGGCCTCCTCCATCGTCCAGTCGGTCATCACCAGGTCGTCCATCGGCAGGATCTCGATGTAGCCGGACGTCGGATTGGGCGCCGTGGGCACATAGACGACGGCCAGCTCCCTGCCGGTATCGATATCGGTCATCACCCGCGTGATCAGCCCCACCGTCTTCATCTGCTCCGACGGAAAGCTGATCAGCACCACCCGCTTGCCCGTCACCGGCGGCTCCTGAAGCATCTGCAGGAATCGCTTGGTAGCACCGTAGATGGTCTGCACGAGCGGCAGGCGGCCAAGCAGCCTCTCGATGAAAGCGATCAGCCGTCGTCCGATCACCAGCGACGTGAGCAGGCCGATCACGTAGAGCCCGGCCAGCGTGGCCAGCGCCGCCAGCACGTACTGCACGCTCGGGTCGAGCAACCAGCCCGCGACTCGTTCCGAAAAGGGGCTCACCCCCCGGGCCGCGCCCCAGAGGAACGGCGCGCCGGTCCGCGCCAGCAGGCTGAACAGAAAATCGAACACCCACCAGGTCACCCAGAGCGGCGCGACCGTGAAAAAACCGATCAGGATGTAGCGCCACGCGGGCGAGGAGCCTGAAGCAGTCCGCTTCGGCGGCGGGACAGCGGTCTGTCGGTCTTTCATAGGCCGGAGCGGTGGGCGGGAACAAGCGGGACAAGGCAGCGACAGCAAGGATAGTGCCACGTCGGCATCCTGCCTAAAAGCACTGCTGCTGCAGCGCACACGCTCCTTCGGGATTGCCCGCCCATTGCCATCCTCGGGCAGACGGTGTTTACTTGACCCCACTGACATAGCGGCAACGCGCCTGTGCCAGACGCCCGGTAGAGGAAAACGATGGTGACCAGGATCCGCATGGACCTGCATCGCCCTGACAAAGGAGGAGACTCATGAAGCTGCTCAAGTTGGCTGCGGTGGTCGCTCTGGTCCTCGGCGTTGTGGTTCCGCACGCGACTGCGCAAGAGAAGAAGGTACGTGCCCAGATGGGATGGGCGTTCCCAAGCACCACCGGGCTACTCGGGCCGACTCAGACCCGGCTGGTGGAAATGCTTCGCACCATGTCCGGCGGCAGCATCGACGTCAAGGGC
>JACCRJ010000625.1 GCA_013813615.1 Lautropia sp.
AAGGCGACGCCAGCATACAGGTAGGCGGGATGCCACACCGGCCACGCAAAGCGCAGCCCGCGCTGGCTCAGGAACACCAGCCCGCCGATGTTGATGGCCTGGCGAACCCCCGGCAGCAGTTCGGTCAGGAACGCATACCAGACCAGGAGCTGCAGGAGCAGCGGCACGTTGCGCATCACTTCCACGTACGAGGAGGCGAGCTTTCGCACCAGCCAGTTCCGGGAGAGCCGCGAGATGCCGACGATGGTGCCGAGCATGGTTGAAAGGACGATGCCGATCAGCGCGATATAAAGCGTATTGCCGATGCCGACCAGGAAGGCCCGGGCATAGGTGTTGGTCGCGTCATAGGAGACCAGCGACTCGGCGATCTCGAAGCCGGCTTCCCGGGAAAGGAAATCGAAACCGACCTGGATGTTGCTGCGGGCCAGGTTCTCCTGCGTGTTGTTGAACAGGTACCAGCCGCAGGCAACCACCGCCAGCAGCAGCAGTACCTGCCAGACGATGCCGCGGATCTTTTCGCTGCCGAACATGGGTAGCGGAACTAGTTGCCGGTGCAGGCGCCGGACCAGGCCGAAGGGATCCGGGGAGGGATCCGGGGAGGGATCCGGGAAAGGATCCCGGCAGGCATCCGCACGGCCGCGGCTCCGGCGCGGTTCCGGCGTGCGCTCAGCGGATCGGCGGCGCGTACATCGCACCACCCTTGGTCCACATCTCGTTCACCCCGCGCGGGATCCCGAGCGGGCCGATGTTGCGCTGATACAGCTCGCCATAGTTGCCGACCGCCTTGATCCCCCGCACCAGCCAGTCGTTGTCGAGCCCCAGGCTCTTGCCGACGTCACCGCTGGTGCCCACGACGCGCATCACCTTCGGGTCCTTGGACTCAGCCTTCATCTTGTCGACGTTGGCAGCGGTGACTTCGAGTTCCTCCGCCTCGACCAGGCCGAACAGGACCCACTTGGCGATGGTGAAGAACTCCCAGTCGCCCCGCCGGATCATCGGGCCGAGCGGCTCCTTGGAAATCGCCTCCGGCAGGATCATATAGTCGTCCGGCTTGTCCGCCTTCTGGCGGGTGGAGGCGAGGCCGGAGATGTCGGTGGTGAAGACGTCGCAGCGTCCGCCGAAGAAGGCCTGCTGAACGCCGGCGAGGTCGTTGATGACCACCGGCTTGAAGCTCATCTTCTGCGCGCGGAAGTAGTCCGAGAGGTTCTGTTCGGTGGTGGTGCCGGGCTGCACGCAGACGGTGGCGCCGTTCAGTTCCTTGGAGCTCTTGAGCTTCAGGTCCTTCCTGACCATGAAGCCCTGGCCGTCGTAGAAAAGCGTGCCGACGAAGACGCCGCCCAGCGTCGCATCGCGGCTGGAAGTCCAGGTGGTGTTGCGCGAGAGGATGTCGACTTCGCCGGATTGCAGCAGGGTGAAGCGGTTCTGCGTGTTGCTCGGAACGAACTCGACCTTGTTGGCGTCACCGAGGATCGCCGCGGCGAGCGCCTTGCAGTATTCGGCGTCGAGCCCGGTCCACTTGCCCTGGCTGTCGGGCGCGGAGAAGCCCTGCAGGCCGGTATTGACGGCGCAGCGCAAGGTGCCCTTCGACTTGATGTTGTCCAGGATCGGTCCGGCGACCGCTGCCTGCGGTGCCAGTGCGAACGTGGACATGACGACGGTGGCTGCGGCGGCCAGCGCGAACCGGCGGCCAATATTTCTCAACATGGTGGCTCCTGATGATTCCTGATGAACGACATCGTAGGAGCAATAGTCGAGCCAGCTTGAGCTACGACAAAAGCCGCACCACGCAGGTGCGGCTGCTCGCCTCGATGGACCGGACAAGTCTACGGGGCGTAGTCCGCGAACCACAAGTCAAACGTGGCGGACCGGGGGTTTCCCCCGATACGCCACGAGGGGTGCGGATCGGATGTCGATCAGCGCGGATCATGCGGTCGGAACCGACCCGGCAGGACCGGCGGGCCAGTGCGAGCCGACGCCTCAATCGCGGCTGAGGGAGAGCCCGAT
>JACCRJ010000638.1 GCA_013813615.1 Lautropia sp.
GTTGTCGTAGAAGTACATGCCGGTCACCGCATAGTGCGACTTGGGGGTGGCGGGCTTCTCCTCCAGGCTGACCGCCCGTCCCTGATCGTCGAACTCGACCACGCCATAGCGCTCCGGATCGTTGACCCGGTAGGCAAAGACGGTAGCGCCGGTCGGACGGCGGCCTGCCTCCATCAGATCCTCGGCAAGCGAGTGCCCATAGAAGATATTGTCGCCAAGTACCAGTGCGCAGGCGTCGTTGCCGATGAAGTCCTCACCGATCAGGAAGGCCTGCGCCAGGCCATCGGGGGACGGCTGCACCGCATAGGAAAACGACATGCCCCAGAGCCGGCCGTCGCCGAGCAGCTGCTCGAAGCGCGGCGTATCCTGCGGCGTGGAGATGATCAGCACCTCACGGATCCCGGCGAGCATCAGGCTGCACAGGGGGTAGTAGATCATCGGCTTGTCGTAGATCGGCAGCAGCTGCTTGGAGACTGCCTGCGTCACCGGATAGAGCCGGGTGCCGGACCCGCCGGCGAGGATAATGCCCTTCAATTGAGGCTCCCTGGGGCGCGGTTCGAATAATTGCGCTCGAGCCACTCGCGGTAAGCGCCGGACTGGACAGCTGCGACCCAGTCCTGATTGTCCAGGTACCAGGCGACTGTCCTGCGAATACCCGACTCGAACGTCTCTGCCGGCTGCCACCCCAGCTCCGATCCGATCCGGCCGGCGTCGATCGCATAGCGGCGATCGTGGCCGGGGCGGTCCTTGACATAGGTAATCAGCCGCTCGCGCGGGCCACCCGCATCCGGGCGCAGATCATCAAGCAGCCCGCAGACCTGCCGCACGATCTCGATGTTCGGCTTCTCGCTGTTGCCGCCGACGTTGTAGGTCTCGCCGAGGCGACCGGCCTCCAGCACCCGACGGATGGCGGAGCAATGGTCCGAAACATAGAGCCAGTCGCGCACGTTCAACCCGTCGCCGTAGACGGGAAGCGGTTTGCCGGCCAGTGCGTTGGCGATGATCAAGGGGATCAGTTTCTCCGGAAACTGGAAAGGCCCGTAGTTGTTGGAGCAGTTGGTCGTCAGAACCGGCAGGCCGTAGGTATGGAAGTAGGAACGCACCAGATGGTCCGAGCTCGCCTTGCTCGCCGAATAGGGGCTGTTCGGCTGGTACGGATGAGACTCGGTGAAGGCCGGATCCTTCATCCCCAGCGATCCATAGACTTCATCGGTCGACACGTGAAGGAAACGGAATGTGGCCTTCGCAGCAGCGTCCAGGCCCTGCCAGTAAGCGCGCGCGGCCTCGAGCAGCGTGAAGGTCCCGATGATGTTGGTACGCACGAATTCCTCAGGACCGAGGATCGACCGGTCCACATGGCTCTCGGCGGCGAAGTGGACGATCGCCCGCGGCTTGTGTTCCTGGAGCAACCGGTCGATGGTGGCGCGGTCGCAGATGTCGGAGCGGGAGAATACGTGCAGCGGATCGTCCTGAAGCGACGCCAGGTTCTGCAGATTGCCCGCATAGGTCAGCTTGTCGACATTGACGACGCCTTCGGTGGACTGCCGCAGCCAGTCGAGCACGAAATTGGAACCGATGAAACCCGCTCCGCCTGTTACTAGAATCATGTGGTATCCGGTTATCGTTCAGGTTGCGCCGGGCAGGCATCCCCCTGCTCCTGGGGCATAATCGAAAAGTATATTCAGGGGCCGCGGCGCGGCGACGGAACATTGTCTCAGATCGCGCACCGATTCCAGCACACTCGGATCATGGCCCTGCCCCTGCCCGCCGTCCTCGTTGCCGCACTCGGCGCCGCCCTGGTCTCCTTCCTGCTCGGGCGCCTGCTCACACGCCACGCCCCAGGTCTGGGGCTGCAGGATCTGCCCAACGCCCGGTCTTCGCACCAGACTCCCCGGCCGCGCGGCGGCGGCGTCGGCATCGTCCTCGCCTTTCTGCTGGCACTGCCGTTCGCAGTCCCGCTGGCGACGTTCGGCACCTGGAACGTGTGGCTGCCGCTGGTCGCTGCCGTGATGCTGGCGCTGGTGGGACTGGCCGACGACATTCGTGGGCTGGGCCTCGCCACCCGCCTTGTCGCCCAGTCGTTCGCGGTGGCAGCCCTGCTGGCAGCCCTTGCCGGCAGCGGGGGCGGGGTGCTCGAATCCGACACCGGCCTGTTCGCCCGGGTGGCCGACCTGGCGATAGTTGCGCCGCAGCTGTCCGCGGACCTGGCGCCCTGGCTGCTCGTCGCACTCGATGCCCTCCTCATCCCGGTGCTGCTCCTCGCCGCCCTCTGGTGGATCAACCTGTTCAACTTCATGGACGGCATCGACGGACTAGCTGCTTCGCAGGCCCTCTTCATGCTGAGCGCGGCGCTCGTCGTAAAGCTGAGCGCGCCCGGCAATGGCGTTGCCGATCCTGAAATCCTTTCGGCCACCGAATCGGTAGCCACCCTCATGCTCGCTGCGGCAGTGGCTGGGTTTCTGGTGCTCAATTGGCCACCTTCCCGGATCTTCATGGGCGACGCAGGCAGCCTGTTTCTCGGCTTTTCGATTCTCGCGTTGGCTTCACATGACGTTACGTTGGGTCACATGAACACCTGGACCTGGCTGATCCTGGGCACCCTGTTCCTGGTGGACGCGACGACGACGCTGCTGCGCCGCTGGCTCACGAGGCAGCATCTCACGACGGCCCACCGCAGCCACCTCTACCAACGCCTGAGCCGCCGCTGGGGCAGCCATCGACGGGTGACCCTTGTATACTTCCTGCTCAACGTGACGCTGGTCTTTCCGCTTGCGTTTCTTGCCCACCATGCACCGCAGTGGGCTCCTGTGGTTCTGGTGGTGGCCTGGTTGCCTGCGGCAGTCGTCGCCTGGCATGCCGGTGCAGGTTTGAAGGAAACGTAAACCCGTACGATGAGACTCCTGAGCGTCAACCCGCGGACCTTCGTCGCCATGGGGCACGACCTCATCGTGTCCGCGCTGGTCTGGACGTTCACTTTCTCGCTGCGCTGGAACTTCGAACTAGAACGCTCCACTCAGATCATCCTGCTGCAGACGCTGCCTGCCGTCCTGGCGGTGCAGGTCGGCTGCTTCGTCTACTTCGGGCTCTACCGTGGTATCTGGCGCTACGCGTCGGTGCACGACCTCAAACTGATCGCCACCGCCGTCGGCGTCTCGGCGTTGATCATCCCGATCCTGCTGCTGTTGTGGCGCAACGGACTCGGCGTGCCGCGCTCGCTTTACTTCCTGAATCCGCTGCTGCTGATCCTGTTCATGTGCTCCGGCCGCCTGGTCTACCGGTGGTGGAAGGAAAAATCCCTCTGGCCACCGGGTCCGCAGGCGCAGCCGGTGCTGCTTCTGGGCGCAGGCAACGCGGCGCTGACGCTGATCGATGAACTCAACCGCAGCGACTCCTGGTTCGTCGTGGGTCTGCTGGACGACAACCGCAACAAGGTCGGCCGGCAACTCGGCGGCGTGCAGATCCTGGGCAAGTGGGACCAGCTCGAGCAGGTCGCGCGCGACTGCAACTGCAAGAACGCGGTGCTGGCCACTGGCGCAACCGACCACGCCACGCGCAGGCGCGTGTTCGATCTGTGTGAGAAGGCCCATGTGAACCTGCTGGTGATGCCGGACCTGCACGAGCTGATGAGCGGCCGTGTGAAGGTATCGCAGATCCGGCATGTGCAGGTTGATGACCTGCTCGGCCGAGACCCGGTGCAGCTCGACACCAGCGGGCTGCGCCACATGCTGGCTGGCAAGGCCGTCCTGGTCACCGGCGGGGGTGGCTCGATCGGCGCGGAGCTCTGCCGCCAGATTGCGCGATTCGAGCCGCTGCGGATCATCGTCTTCGAGATGAACGAGTTCGCGCTCTACCAGATCACCGAAAGCCTGCACAACACGTTTCCCGCGGTGAAGGTCATCCCGATCGTGGGGGACATCAAGGACGAGCGGCGCCTGATCGAGATCTTCGTGCGCTACGAGCCCACCGTGGTCTTCCATGCGGCGGCGTACAAGCATGTGCCGATCCTCGAGCAGGACAATGCCTGGCAGGCGGTCCGCAACAACGCCCACGGCACCCGAGTGGTCGCCGACGTCGCATCGCGGTTCGATGTCGAGAAGTTCGTCTACATCTCCACCGACAAGGCTGTCAATCCGACCAACGTTATGGGCGCCACCAAGCGGCTGGCAGAAATGGTCCTGCAGTATCGCCATCGGCTGAACTCGCTGCCAGTGGTCATTGTGAGGTTCGGCAACGTGCTCGGCTCGAGCGGCAGCGTCATTCCGAAATTCCGGGAGCAGATCGACCGCGGCGGCCCGATTACCGTCACCCATCCGGACATCACACGGTACTTCATGTCCATCCCGGAGGCGACGCAGCTGGTGCTGCAGGCGGCGCTGATGGGCCGCGGCGGCGAGACGTTCGTGCTGGACATGGGCGAGCCGATCAAGATCGTCGACCTGGCGCGCACCATGATCCGCCTGTCCGGATTCACGGAGGAAGAGATCCCTATCGAGTTCACCGGGCTGCGGGCCGGCGAGAAGCTCTTCGAGGAACTGCTCGCCGACAACGAGAAAACACTGGCCACCCCGCATGCCAAGCTCCGCGTTTCCCGCCCGATCGAAGCGCCGGGAACGTCCTGGGAAGTCAAGGCGCGGACCTGGCTCGAGTCGATCGGCCCCTATCGTGACGACGACGTCCGGGATACGCTGGGAGAGCTGGTCCCGGAATACCAGCCTTCCCTCAGGCCCGACTACGAGACGATCAAACGCGGCCGGCCCTTGCCGTCCAGCCTGCCTGCGCCCGCAGCAGGCGGCGTCACCGCGCAGGCATTCCCGGTTGACGCCGATAGGGTTGCACCCGACCCGGCAGCTGCCGAAGCCGCCGCAGTCGACCTCTCAGCCCGGCCGGGCGCAGCCGGGGAAACGCCAGCCGGCGACCCCGATTCGGGGCACGCCATCCGCCCGGTCTAGCCGGCCGTGACAATCGCCGTCGGCGACCTCCAGGGTTGCCATCGCCCGCTTCAGCAGCTCCTGGCGCAGGTCGCACCGCCGCCCGGCGAACCGATCTGGTTCTGTGGCGACCTGGTGAATCGCGGGCCCGCATCCCTGCTCTCGCTCAGAGCAGTGATGGCCCTGGGTCCACGCGCCGTCACCGTACTTGGAAACCACGACCTGCACCTGCTGTCGGCTGCCGCGGGCGCCCGGCCGCTGCGCCCCGGCGACACGGTGGCGCCGGTCCTCGAAGCGCGTGACCGGAAGGACCTGATCGACTGGCTGAGGCGGCGCCCGCTGGCTCACCTGCAGGGCGACTACCTGCTGGTACACGCGGGTGTGGACCCGCAATGGGACGCGCTGAAGGCACTTGAACTTGCACGGGAGGTCGAGGCTGTCCTGCGCGGCCCGCACTGGGCAGACTTCATGTCGGTGATGTACGGCAACGAGCCGGATCACTGGGACGACAGCCTGCGGGGCGACGACCGCCTGCGGGCGATCATCAACATCCTCACCCGCGTTCGCTACCTCGACGGGCGCGGGCGTCTCAACCTGTCGAGCAGCGAGCACCCGGACCGCGCCCCCGCCGGTCACACACCGTGGTTCGACGTGCCCGCGCGCCGGGCCGACAACAAGACCATCGTCTTCGGCCACTGGTCGACCCTCGGTCTTCTCGAGCGAGCGAACCTGGTGGGCCTGGATACCGGCTGCGTGTGGGGCGGCTGCCTCAGTGCGATGCGGCTTGAATCACGGCAGCTGTTCCAGGTCCGGTGCGTGGCGTCAGCGACGCCAGGCCGGCGTTGATCAGGCCCCGCAACTCGGCGGCCAGTTCGTGGCGTTTGCGGCCGCGGGTCGGCACCGTGCGAAACACCTTGACCGTCACCACCAGGCCGCGAGCCCCAAGCACCATCCAGAGCGACTGCAGGAAGGTCGTGTCTCCGACATAGGCGGCCTGCGCCGCCGGCGAGCCGCTTGTATCCCGGTAGCGAAGGGCGATCGGAACGATCTCGGCAGCCTCCTCGATCGCCGCTTCGAGCAGGTTGGCGTGGAACGGCAGCACCGATTCGCCGGGCGATGTCGTCGCCTCCGGGAACAGCGCGACCGGGCAGCCCTCGCGGATCCGGCGGCGCAGCTGCCCGATGACCTGGTGAACCGCATGCCGCCTGCCGCGCTCGATGAAGACGGTGCCGGCCATCGCGGCGAGCCAGCCGGCGACCGGCCAGCGACGCAGCTCGGCCTTGGCCACGAAAGAAGCGGTTGCCAACGCGTCGATCGCGAAGATGTCGAGCCAGGAGACGTGATTGGATACCAGCATCCGCCCGGCCGCCAGCTCCTCCAGGGACGGGCCGCCAGCCTGGTCGCTCCACTGGACGCGCAGCTGCAGTCCACAGACGGACAGCAGGGCCCGGGACCACTGCCGCACGATGCGCCGGCGCGTGCGGGGAGCGATCAGCGGAAAAGCCAGCAGTTCGATCAGGATGCCGGCGAGCGCCAGCCCCAGCAATAGCGGCAGTCGAAAGAGCCGACGCAGCAACGGTGGCATCGGCGGCGGTCAGTGCTGCCGGCTGTCCTGGCGCCCCTGCCCACCGGCGCCGCGTTCGTAGACGATGCGCCCGCCGACGAGTGTCATCAGCGCACGCCCGAGCAACTCGCGACCGTGGTAGGGCGTATCCTTGCCCTGGCTCAGGAGGCTCTGGTCGTCAACCACCCACGGCGCGTGCGGATCGAACAGGCATAGATCGGCAGCCGCGCCCGGCGCGACACCGGCCACCCCCTCCTCCTGGATGCCGGCGATCCGCGCCGGCTCGCGCGTCACCAGCCGCAGCGCCTGCGCAAGCCCGATCCCTTCCTCTTGCGCCCACTTCAGCGTCAGCGGCAGCAGCAGCTCGAGCCCGGTGGTCCCCGGCTCCGCCTCGCCGAAAGGCAGCAGCTTGGCATCCTCCGCAACCGGGGTATGGTCCGAACAGATCGCGTCGATGGTGCCGTCCAGGAGGCCCGCGCGGATCGCTTCCCGGTCACGCTGCGAGCGAAACGGCGGGTCTACCCGGTAGCGGGAATCGAAGAAGCCGATGTCGACGTCGATCAGGTGAAGATGGTGCACGGCCACGTCGGCCGTCAACGGCAGCCCGGTCGCCTTCGCCCGGCGCACCAGTTCCACTCCGGCCGCGGAGGACAGCCGGCACAGGT
>JACCRJ010000664.1 GCA_013813615.1 Lautropia sp.
CCTCGAGGCCGTGCTCGGCCACAAGCTGCATCTGCGGATCACCCGACGGGTCGAGACGACGGCCGACGGCGAACGGTTGCGCGCCGAAGCTCATCGAACGCTCGCCGGCTTGCGGCAGGTGGTCGATGGCTTCCGCAGGCGCGCCGACTTGGCCCGGCGGACCGTGACAGTTGCTGTTACGCCGATGCTGGCTGCCATGACGCTACCACCCATCATCAGGAGCTATGCCGAACACCATCCCGATGTTCGCATCCGGCTCAAGGACCAGCGCTATGTGGAGGGAGTGGAAAGAACTTGGGCAGCCGCGATAGCTATGAGACTCTCGGTCGATTCCAACCCGAAGGAGATGGCACCATAGAGTGGACGATAAAGCTCGAGGCAAAACCGGCTGCCCAGGTTCTTTCCACTCCCGGGCCAGTGTCAGTACCGGGCCGCATCTGAGCCACACGTTTTCGATAGTTTCCTGGATGACCGGCATGCAGGACATCTCATGAATGCCGAAGTGGAACCGGTGGTGAGCACCCAGATACTGCTCAGCGCGGTTCTCGTTGACCGAACGCTCCATCTCGATCGATTTTTCGATCCGGTTCAGTCGCGGAGCGGTATGGCCGCGAAGGAACGACCGTCTGGGGCCAGGAGTCAGGGGTGGGTAAGGGGTGGGTCAGGGGAGCGAGGCCAAGGGTCAAGGGGCGCATTGCGGTCAGTGCTGTATCGCCTGATCTCCCCATAACTCCTTCAGGCGCGAATCCCGACCGCAGTTCGCTCGGTAGAATCGGTAGCGTACCGGGTTCTTCTTGTAGTAATCCTGGTGATAGGTTTCGGCCGGATAGAAGGCCTTGGCGGGCACGATCTCGGTGACGATCGGCTCACCGAAGGGTTTGTTTTTTTCCAGCGCCGCCTTCGAGGCATCGGCTGTCCTGGCCTGGGCTGCATCGTGCGTGAAAATCGCCGAGCGATAGGAGTGGCCGATGTCGCAGAATTGGCGGTCCTTCACCGTCGGGTCGATGGTGCGCCAAAAACGATCGAGCAATTTCTCGTAGCTGACCATGCTCGGATCGAAAACGATCTCGACCGCCTCGGCATGTCCCGTCGTTTCGGAGGATACCTGCTCGTAGGTCGGGTCAGCCAGGGTGCCCCCGGTGTATCCCGAGGTGGTGGAAAGCACGCCCTCGACCTTGTCGAAGTCGGCCTCGACGCACCAGAAGCAGCCGCCTGCGAAGGTGGCCTTGGCCGTGACTGGCGCAGGGGTGGTCTGCGCCTGCGCGCCGGATGCCAGGCTGACGAGGAGGGCGGCAGCCGTCACGGCTCGGGGGAGCGGGGAACGAAGAAGTCGGTTCATGGTTCAAGAACTCCTGTTGACTCGCTGGGTTTGTCGCGCGCAATTCCGATACTTTACGTTCCCGCGTACAAGTCGACGCTTTATGGCCCTTCGGTGAGCGTCAGGTCACTGAACCAGGCATCGACCGTGTCGCCGGTGTTGTCGGTGTCGGCACCGATGCCCACGCCGCTCACGCAGGGCGCCGGGCCACCTCTGTCGACGCCGGCCACCCGGGACGAGGGGACGACGAACGCACTCTGAGCACCCGCCGGCTGTCGTCCGGCACGATCTTGAAGTCGTTGGCGCGTCCGAGTTTCGGCAGCGTCTGGTGCCGCCATCCCGGACCGGCGCCTGCTCCGGGCACGGATTCTTCAGTGGCGGCGCCTGCGCAGCCGCGGTGAGAGGCCGCGAGCGCGCCCGTCCATCCCAGGCTCAGGCAAGCGAGCATCTGCCGTCGGTCAGGCATTTCCCGCCTCCGATTGCGTAGCGGCGGCCCGGATCATCCTCGGCGCCAGTCGTGAAACCGCCCGACCCAGGCCAGCAAGGACGGAGGCGCATGGGCGCATTTCCAGTTGCCCGCGGCATACTTGTTGGCTTCCGCCAGCGTCGGGTAGATGTGAATGGTGCCGAGGATCTTGTTGAGGCCGATTCCCTGCTGCATCGCTAGCACGTACTCCGCCAGCAAGTCGGCGGCTTGCTCGCCGACGATGGTCGCGCTCACGAATTGCGCCCGTAGCGCATCCCTATCGGGAGGTTCTCGGGCTTGCAAGGCGCAAGCGAGGTGCTCGGCCAGTTCGGCTTCGCAGCCGCGATCGTGCGCCAGGGCGAGTAGTTCCACCATCGTCCGGCAGGCCGGGCAGATCCTGCAGCTCGGCCCGCTCGATATCAATGCGCTTGGCATTGCGGGCGTTGCACCGGCTCACGCGTTCATCGATGAAGCGCCGATAGGCCGCCAGATCGGCGAAGTCGGTTGATCCCTGCCACCGCGAAAGCCGAAGGTAGAGCCCGCGCCGGATGCTGGGCCCATGTGGGGCTGGTACCGGGTCACCTTCGTGGCGCGGCGGAACCCGCGGCAGGGGAGGAGATCCTGGTTCTGGGTGATGGAGACGGGAGTTCGACTGCCGCTTCCTGCATCACCGAGCGGGGAAATTCCGGGAGGCTAAGCAACCGGATTGGCTCCGAACTATCGGCTGCGGTTTTCAGGTACTTGGTGCCCGCGGGGCTCACAGCGGGGTGCACCCAAACGTTGGATCCCTTGATCTGCACATAAAACCTCCAGCCCTTCTCCTCGATCCCTTCGATCGCCTCATTCAACGTGAGCTTCCATTGGCTGGCGGCAAGGCCTCCAACGTGCGTAATGCAGTGGTAACGATCGGTCCCGGATGTCTTGCTGATCCAGATAATCTGCCGAATTACGTCCGTCATACTCTTCACCAATCACCCAGTTTGAGGATGACTGATCGTACGAATCTTTGAGGAGCTGCTAAAGAGGGGAGCGCCCGAGCGGAAGCTGCTGCGGGCTGGAAGGTAGGGCATCAAGCCATGCACAGCCAGAACCGTGGAGGCCTGGGGGGCGGGTCTTTCTATCGATGGACTAATGTCCTGTGCCGTGTAGCCGGTCCCCGAACGTGAACTTGAACGAGCATAAGGCGGCCGATGGCTTGATCGTGTTTCGACGATCGGTTGCTACTTTCAGATCTCGATCTTCGAACCCAACTCGACGACCGAGTCACTGGGCAGCTTCATGAAGTCGGCCACCGAGCTGGCATTGCGATGCATCTGGGCGAACATTTTCTCGCGCCAGGGTGCCATGCCCCCGCCGATGGTGGGCACCACGCTCTCGCGAGATACGAAGTAGCTGGTGGTCATACGCTCAAGCTGACATCCCCGGTTCTGGATCTCTGAAAGTGCGAGCGGCACGTCGGCCTCGTCCTTGAAGCCGTAGTGGATCATGACGCGCCAGCATTGGTTGCCAAGCGTCTCGAACTCGACTCGCTGTTCCGCGTCCACCCACGGCTTCTCGTGCATCACCACCGTCACGAACAGATTGTTCTCATGCAGCACTTTGTTGTGCTTGAGGTTGTGCAGCATGGCGTTCGGAACCTTGTCTTTCTCGGCAGTCATGAACACCGCTGTTCCCTCGACGCGCGTCGGCGGCGCCACGAAGAGCGACTCGAGGAAGCTGGACAACTCTACCGATCCCCCGGCCATCTTGCGGCGTAGGATGTACCGCCCCTCCTTCCAGGTCATCATCAGCGTGAAGACAATCGCGCCGATGGCTAGTGGAAACCAACCGCCGTCAAGTAGCTTCAGCAGGTTGGACGCCAGGAATGCTGCATCCACGATGAAGAACATGCCAGTCGCAGCAAGGCAAAGGGCGAGCGGATATCCCCAACCGTAGCGAATCACGAAGAAGGTGAGCGTCGTGGTGATCAGCATGTCGGCGGTGACGGCGATGCCGTAGGCGCCTGCAAGACTGCTTGACGATCCGAACAGGACAACGGCCAGAACGATCGCTCCGAACAGCGCCCAGTTGACGAAGGGAATATAGATCTGGCCAGTCTCCTGGACACTGGTGTGCTCGGTGCGCAGCCTGGGAAGGTATCCCAA
>JACCRJ010000669.1 GCA_013813615.1 Lautropia sp.
GGCCAATGGATCGGATCCGGTGCTCTCGACGGTCCCGGCGGCGCGGCGCAAGACGCTGATCGCGATCCGCGAAGGGCAGCGGAGCGGGCGCCAGCTCTACCGCTTCGACATCCGGATGCAGGGCGCCGACGAAACCGTCTTCTTCGACGCCTGACGTGCCGGGAGCCTCCCAGGAGGCGAGCGCGCCCCCTTGCCCGACCCGACAGCCGCCTAGTCCTGGTTGCCGATCTGCATGACGTAGGCGGACAGCCGGGCCAGGTCCGCCGCGTCGAGGCCGCCTGCCGAATTGTGCGCGGCGATCGCGTGGGATACCGTCTCAGCAGAACCATCGTGCAGGAACGCGGTGCCCGACCAGGCATCCCGCAGCGTCGGGACGTCGATCCCCGGCAGGTAGCCGCCGAGCCGCAGACCGCTCGAGGGTTTGAGCGTGCCGATGTCGACCAGACCGCTGCTGCTGTTGCCGCTGAAATCGACGCCGGCGTGGCAGGTGCTGCAGCCGCTCGACGTGAACAGCGCCTTGCCTTCGGCAGCCTGTGCGGTCAGGCTGCCGTCTGGACTGCGGTGCGGGCTGGCTTCGTAGCTGTCCAATGAGTTCAGGTAAGCCGACAGGGCGTCGAGCAGCGGGCTGACACCGGCCTTCGACATCCCGAGCGGGTCTCTGCGCAGCGCGAAGTCGGCGTCCGACATCAGGCCGGTACCGCCCGCGAAGATCCGGATCTGGCCTTCGAAGTCCTGGAATTCGTCGAAATTGCCGCTCCAGTGCAGCGGCCTGCCGGCGCCGGCATGGCCACGCAGCGAGATCGTCCGGCGCAGGCCTTCACCGAAGCCGGTGAAGTCCCAGGTGCGGCCGTCGCCGCCGCCATCCGCATGGCAACTGGCGCAGCTGAGGTAGCCGTCCCGGGCCAGGCGCTTGTCCATCGCATCATAAAAGAGCTGCTTGCCGAGCAGCACCTGGGCGGGCAGCTTCTCGGTGACTACCGTCGACACCGTGCCAAGGGGCAGCACCTGCTGGCTCGACAACAGGTTGCTCAGGTCGAACGCCACGATGCTGCGCCCGGTGAAGTTGCTGACGAAAAGCCGCTGGCCGTCTCCCGACACCGCCAGCCCCTGGGGCGCCATGCCGGCGGTGAGGCGGAACATCTCCCAACCGGAGGACGGATCGACCACCGCCACCTGGCGGGAGGTTTCGAGTGCGACGAACAAATAGGTTCCGCTGGGATCGAAGACGGCAGCGCTGCCGATGCCGGAGTTGTCGTGGTCGACCCGCAGCATGGCGTCCTCGCTGAGGCTGTCACCAAGCACGATGCGCGAACTGATCGCGCGCACGCTGGTCTGGAAGTCGAGCGGCCGTCCGTCGCGCAAGGTGCCGCGCAGGACGTTGTCCTGTTTGGACGGCACCCATGCGGACAGGCCGTCCGGCGCGATGGCTGCAGCGCCCAGGTAGTTCGGGATCCCGCGCGCCTGCAGTGCCGAATCCGGCCGCATCCCCACCTTCAGCACGATTGTCCTGACCACCGCAGGGGCAGCGGGATCCACCACGATGACCTCGCCGCCGCGGTCGACGCCACCGACCTGTGCCAGCGGCGTGGCGGTTCCTTCGCCCGGCAGCGGCGGCGAGATGAACCGCGAGACCAGCAGTTGCCTGCCGCTCGCCGGCATCGACAGGTGCCGCGGGTTAGGGCCGACCTTCACGCTCGCCAGGACTGCGCCGCTGCTGCGATCGAGCCGGCTGATCTGGCCGAGGGCCTCGAGCGCCACCCACGGCGAACCGTCCGCCGGCGAGAACACGATTCCAAAGGGTTGCGACGCGCGCGGCAGGGCGATCGTCCCGGCGACGGCGAGCCGGCTGGTGTCGACGATGCTGATGCTGGCCGATGTCCGGTTGGTCACCCAGACCTGCGCGCCATCGGCGGACAGCGCGAGGGCGCGAGGGTTCCTGCCGACCGGGATTTCCGCGACGAGCTTCAAGGTTGCGACATCGATGACGCTGACCGAATCGTTGTCCTGGTTGACGACCCAGACTCTTCCGCTGCCCGAGGCTCGTTCATGGACGATGTTGCTGGAGGCGACCGGTGCCGGCGGGGCGGACGACACTTCGCCACCGGAATCGGCGGAAGCGACCGCTGGTGCGGGAGCCGCTGCGGCCGGCTCGCTGGCGCCAGAGCCGCCACCGCAGGCAGCGACCAGCCCGAGCATGAGGAGGGCCAGGGTTGCGGCGGCGATTCGACAGTGGAGCAGCATGGAGGGATTTCTCCGGAGGTGCCGACGACCCGTTGGGGGCGGAGAACGTTCGCCGGGATCGCGGGGTGGAGCCCGGATTGTCCGGTGGCGCGGCCGGCGGCGCAGTGAAGCACGTCACGGCAACGGCATCTGCAGGTACAGGCAAAGTCAGGCCCCGGGTCGGGTTGCCGGTGCAGTCACTTGCCGGTACGATCGTTCGATGACCCAGGCTCTCTTCAACCGGCCCCGTTCCATCGCCGAGGCCATCGCACTGCTTGCCGACCCGTCTGCGACGCCGCTTGCCGGCGGCACCGACTACTACGCTGCCCGGGTGGGTCGCATGCCTTCGGGCAAACTGGTCGACCTGAGCGGCATCGCCACGATTCGCGGCGTGGCGCAGCAGCCTGACGGCGGTTGGCGCATCGGCGCCGGCACCACCTGGCGCGACCTGCTCGCGGCCGCGCTGCCGCCAGCTTTCGACGGCCTGAAACTGGCGGCGCGCGAAGTCGGCGGTGTGCAGGTGCAGAACTGCGGTACCGTCGGCGGCAATCTCTGCAATGCCTCGCCTGCCGCCGACGGCGTGCCGCCTTTGCTGGCGCTGGATGCGGTTGTGGAACTGCGTGGCCCCGATGGGGCGAGAACGCTGCCGCTGGCGGAATTCATCACCGGCCCGCGGCGCACTGCACGCCGGCCGGGCGAACTGCTGACGGCGGTGCTGGTTCCGGCGGCCGCGGTCCGCGGCGGCTCCCACTTTGCCAAGCTCGGTGCCAGGCGCTACCTGCTGATTTCGATCGTGATGGTCGCCGCCGGCACCGAGGTCGACGCGCAGGGGCGCCTCGCCCGGGTGGCGGTCGCCGTCGGCGCCTGTTCTGCGGTGGCGCAGCGCCTGCGCGTGCTGGAGCGGCGACTGCTCGGCCTGGCGGTGATTGAGCTCGCCGGCCTGCAGATCGACGCCGGCGACCTGGAGGAACTCGATCCGATCGACGACGTCCGGGCCACCCGGGCGTACCGGCTCGATGCGGCCGCCGCGCTGGTGCCGAGAGTGCTGCGGGCGAGCGTTGCCGCATGAACAAGCCCGTCGAAGAAGGCCTGGCAATTTCCCTGCACGTGAATGGAGTGGGGCGCAAGGTCGCGTTCGATCCCCGCGGCCGTCTCTCGGATCTGCTGCGCGACGGCCTCGGCCTCACCGGCACGAAGATCGGTTGCCATGCCGGCGATTGCGGCGCCTGCACCGTGCTGCTCGATGGCGAGCAGGTGTGCGCCTGCCTGGTGGCAGCGGGGCAGTGCGTGGACCGCCAGGTGGTCACGGTGGAAGGGCTCGGGTCGGGAGGCTGCCTTTCTGCGCTCCAGCATGCGTTCCTCGTGCACGGCGCTGCCCAGTGCGGCATCTGCACGCCAGGCATGCTGATCGCCGCGACGTCCCTGCTCGACGACTGCCTGGACCCGACCGAGGCGCAGGTGCTCGACGCGCTGGGCGGTGTGCTCTGCCGCTGCACCGGCTACCGCAAAATCGTCGAGGCGGTGATGGCGGTTGCGCA
>JACCRJ010000672.1 GCA_013813615.1 Lautropia sp.
TCAGGCTGGCCCGGCCGGCGGCGTCGACCAGCCAGCGCGCCTTCGCTTCGTGCGTGCTGCCGTCGTGTTCGTAGCTCACCTGATGCAGGTCGCCGGCCTCCCCTGAGTTGTCTGCTGACTTGTCTGCCTTGCCGCTGGAGAGGGTGAACCGGCGCACCACCGCGCCGTCGGCGAAGCGGCAGCCCCGCTCCGTCGCGAACTTCGCCAGCGCGTTCTCGAACACGCCCCGGTCGAGCTGGTAGCTCGGCGTCGGCAGGAAGGTGCTGGCACCGAGTTCCGTCACCTGGTCGAGATCCTCCCGGCCATCGGAGAAGAAGAACCGGAAGCCGAACTTCTTCAGCTGGTGCGCCTGCAGGTAGCCGGTGAGGCCGAGGATCTCGCCGAAGTAGTGGGCGGCGATCTCGACGGTGGACTCGCCGACCTTGTGGGCGGCGGGCGGCACCGGGTGACGGCGCCTCTCCAGGATCAGGATGTCCAGCCCGGGCAGTCGCTGCTTCAACTGCAGGGCCAGCGTGAGGCCCGCCAGGCCGCCGCCCATGATGACGACATCGTGGACCACGCCACTCTCCGCTTCGTTAGCAGTCTTCATCGACTCCAGCCTCGTCAAGGTTCGATGGATATCCGAAGCGAATGGTAACTGTCGAGGTCCAGTTGCGTGGGTTGCAAATTCGGTGCCGTGCCCGGGGCGCAGGCCAGCTGCGCCAGCATCGACAACGCGGTCCCGACGGGATGGACCCGCCTCAAGGCCGCGAGTCCCGCGGGCAGCGCCAACGCCGGCTCGGCCGGAGGGGCTGCTTCCGCCTGCCGGAGCAGTTGCACCCTCATCGTCGGGCCACCTCCAGCCCGGGCGTCCAGGACCAGCGCGAGCGCGCCGCCCCCTTCGATCGGATGCGTGGCGAACAGCGGCGCGGGCATCGGCAGGTCGAAGACCACCAGCAGCACGGGTCGAAGCGCTTCCACGGCCTGCGACATCGCCTCCAGCAGACCCAGCGCAAGGATCTCGTCGCCGCCCATCACCATCGTGGTCGGCGCCTGCGAACCGGTCAGGATCGTCCAGTAGCCGCTGACGGCATTCTGCACGGAGTTGTGGAACCTGGTCGGCGAGAGGCTCGGCCGCGGGTCGTTCAGGGCGATGCAGATCTGGTGGGTGTTCTCCGCGTCCACGTCGGCGGACGCGAAGACGCTGGCGATGTCGGCAGGCACGAGCCCGCTCGCCGCAACCGCCTCGTGGCCGCAACCCAGCGCCAGGCGGACCGCCTTGCCGACCCGCCTTCGTTCGGCCACGGGCAGGAATTCGGTGGCGGGAATCGCCAGCGGCGCCGGCTGCCAGGTGCGGCGACCGCTCAGGATCGCCGCTGCTTCCTCCCATCCGTTGATGCCCGGCGCAACCATGCCGACGCCGCTGACGCGAGCCTGCAGCCCCTCGGAGATCATGCGGATACGCCGAAGACCAGTGAGCAGTTGTTCCCGCCGAAGCCGAAGGCATTCACGAGCACGCTGTTCACCACCTGCTGCCGGGTCTGCAGCGGCACCGTCACCGGACACGCCTCGTCCACCACCTCGGTGTTCGCGGTCGCCGGGATGAAGCCGCGCTCGATGGCGAGAACCGCCACGACCGCCGACAATGCGCCGGCCGCCCCGAGCGTATGTCCGGTGGTGCCCTTGGTCGAGGTGACGACCGCGCCCGCGCCGAGGACAGCGCTGATGGCGACTGCCTCGATTTCGTCGTTCGCCCGAGTTGCGGTTCCATGCGCGCAGGTGAAATCGACCCGCTCGGGCGCCAGACCGCAGTGGCTGAGGGCGGCTCTCATCGAGCCGAGGGCGCCGAGGCCTTCGGGATGCGGCGCCGACATGTGCCAGGCGTCCGCACTCTCGCCATAGCCGAGCAGCGCCACGTTGCGTGCCTGGGGCTCGGCTCCATTCACACCGCCCGAAACAGCATGGGGTTCGCGCTCCAGCAGCAGGAAGGCCGCGCCTTCACCCACGGAGATGCCGCTGCGCCTTGCGTCGAACGGTCGGCACGGCAGCTCCGACACCACCTGAAGCGACTGGAAGCCGT
>JACCRJ010000684.1 GCA_013813615.1 Lautropia sp.
TCACCGGACGGCGGGCCGACGGCTACCACCTCCTGGAGACCGTCTTCCAGTTCGTCGACCTGCAGGACAGCCTGGACCTGCGCTTGCGCGACGACGGCTTGCTGGGCAGGCTTGGCCCGCCCGGGGACATTCCGCCGGAAACCGACCTGACGCTCAGGGCAGCGAGGGCGCTGCAGGAGGCCACCAGCTGCCGCTTCGGCGTGGACATCACGCTTCGCAAAAGCATCCCCATCGGCGCCGGCCTCGGCGGCGGCAGTTCCGACGCCGCCACCGTGCTGCTTGGCTTGAACCGGCTCTGGCAACTCGATCTCGATCGGAGCTGCCTGAGCGATATCGCTGGAACGCTCGGAGCCGACGTGCCGGTCTTCATCTTCGGCCGCAACGCCTTCGCCACCGGCATCGGCGACCAGTTGCGCCCGATCGACCTGCCCCCGCGCTGGTTCGTGCTGCTCATGCCGCCGGTCGCCGTCGCCACGGCCGGGGTGTTCGGCGATGCAAAATTGACACGAAACACTAAACCAATCACAATCTTTGGCTTTGCCGAGCAAGCTCCTGGGCTCGGTGGAAGGAACGACTTGCAGCCGGTCGTGCTGAAACGGCAGCCGGCAGTGAAGGCGGCGCTGGTCGTCCTCACGAATGAAACCAGGGCAGTGGACGCTGCGGCGGCAACGAGCGTCCGGATGACGGGTTCGGGCGCCTGCGTCTTCGCCGCGTTGGAGAGGTTCGATGTGGCGCAGGAGATCGCCCAGCGGGTTTTGCGTCACAATGTTGGCACGGTCCATGTGGTTTGCGGACTTGCCAAGCATCCACTGGGGAGTCGCCAAGTTGGTTAAGGCACCGGATTTTGATTCCGGCATTCGAAGGTTCGAATCCTTCCTCCCCAGCCACCAATGCCTTTGCATCACCTGGTAGGTCACCGTGCTACGCCCTTCCTATCGCTCGAGCGGTGATCCGCTCACCACGCTGAGGTCCGAAGGCCCGGTCATCTTCACCGGCAGCTCGAATCCAAAGCTCGCGGCAGACGTTGCCGCTCACCTCGGGTACCAGCTCGGAAAGGCGGTGGTGGGGAAGTTCTCCGACGGCGAAGTGATGGTGGAGATCCTGGAAAACGTCCGCGGCAAGGACGTCTTCGTGCTGCAGTCCACCTGCGCGCCAACCAACGATAACCTGATGGAGATCCTGATCATGGTGGATGCGCTTCGACGCGCGTCCGCGGGCCGGATCACCGCCGCCCTGCCCTACTTCGGCTATGCACGGCAGGACCGCCGGGTGCGCTCGTCTCGCGTCGCCATCAGCGCCAAGGTGGTGGCGAACATGCTGCAGGTAGCCGGCATCGACAGGCTTTTGACGATGGATCTGCATGCGGACCAGATCCAGGGTTTCTTCGACATTCCGGTCGACAACATCTACGCGGCGCCGATCCTTCTGTCGGACATCGCCCGGCAGAAGCTCGAGAACGTGATCGTGGTCTCGCCGGACGTTGGCGGCGTAGTGCGCGCCCGGGCGCTGGCGAAGCGGCTGGAATCGGACCTGGCGATCATCGACAAGCGGCGCCAGAAGGCCAACGTGTCGGAAGTGATGAACATCATCGGCGAGGTCAAGGGGCGCAGCTGCCTGCTGATGGACGATATGGTGGACACCGCGGGCACCCTGTGCCGGGCGGCCGATGCGCTGAAAAAGGAAGGCGCGGTCCATGTGGTGGCGTACTGCACCCATCCGGTGCTTTCCGGCGGTGCGATAAGGCGGATTGCGGAGTCCCAGCTCGACGAGCTGATCGTGACCGACTCGATTCCGTTGTCCGATGAAGGACAGGCCTGCGACAAGATCCGCGTGCTGGGGTGCGGCCAGCTGATCGGCGAGACCATCCTTCGGATCAACCGGGCCGACTCGGTATCGCTCCTGTTCATGGAGTGATGCGCCAGCAGAGTTTTTCAACCTGCCCTCCGGGCAGGCGTGCAACATCCCTTTGGCCTGGGCGCGGGCGGGGGTACATAGAAAGGAACCGCGATGAAAGTAGTCGCAGAAGAAAGGAAGGAAATGGGGTCGGGTGCGAGCCGCCGACTCCGCCGCGCCGCCAAGGTGCCGGGTATCGTCTACGGTGGCGACAGCCAGCCGGTGCAGATTGCGCTCGATCACAACCCGCTGTACCACTCGCTGCGGGTGGAAGCGTTTCACGCGTCGATCCTCGACATGGAACTCGGCGGCAAGACTGAACAGGTGCTGCTGCGCGACGTGCAGTGGCATCCCTACAAGCCGCAGGTGCTGCATGTGGACTTCCAGCGGGTTGCCGCGAACCAGAAGATCACGATCAAGGTGCCTTTCCACTTCATGAACCAGGAGAACTCTCCTGCGGTCAAGGAGAACAAGGCGGTGGTCAACCATGTGCTGACCGAGATCGAGATCACCTGCCTGCCGGCGGACCTGCCCGAGTACATCGAAGTCGACCTCGGCGGCATCACGCTGGAGCATTCGCTGCACCTGAGCGCGATCACGCTGCCGCCAGGTATCACGCCGCTGCTGCAGCCGGGCAGCGATCCGGTGATCGCCACCGCAGCGGTCGTCGGCGGCTCCGCTGCCGACAACAAGGAGGACGCGGAGAAAGCAGCCGCAGCAGCAGCACCGGCTGCGGCACCGGCCGCCGCCAAGGCGCCCGCCGCAGCGCCGGCTGCCAAGAAGTAGCATCAGCCCGCCGGTGCGGATGAGAC
>JACCRJ010000686.1 GCA_013813615.1 Lautropia sp.
CAGCCCTGTCGTGTAGGCGAGCACCACGGCGAACCGAGCCCTCAAGTCCGCCTCGTCGCCACCCGCCGCCGCCGGTAGCACGGAGCGCAGCACCGCCCACTGTGCCGTCGTCAGAAAACGCCCCCTCTCGTCCGGGAGTCGATCCGGGTCGGCCTCGGCCGCGGCGGTCCCGCTCGCACGGCGAGGCAACGCGCCGAAGAGGTTGTGTGCCAGGTAGTGCTGCCGAACCAGCCAATCGAAGAGCGCGCCCAGCACCGTTAGCGCGTAATGGGCACTTCGCTTCGACAACGGGCCGTTAAACGGACGCCAGTCGGGCGACAGGCGCATCGGCGTCTCGCGCCGGGCCTTGATCCAGCGCTCGGCCGGCTGCGGATTCTGCAGGAACTCGCGGTAGGCAATGGCATCCTCGACGGTGAGCGACGACATGGGCCGCCGGCGCTCGAAGATCGACCAGAGCAACAGTCGTTCAGCCTCACGCCGGTGGGCGCGGGCCGTGTTCGGGTTCTCTCCGGCACGAGCGGCGATCCACGCCTCGATCGCCTGCCGATCGTTTTCCGCACCAAGCCGCGAGACGCCCGCGAGGCGGTTCGTCCCGCAGCTACCGTCAAGCTCCAAAGGGACGGCCAAGTGCTCGAGCGGCACAATCCGCGCCTCTGACCGGCGCGATCCGCGCCAGGCCGACACCAAGTCTCGTCGCGACAATCGCTCGCGGTCGCCAAGGGCTACACCCAGGGCGTCCTTGTTTCGCTCGATCCAGTCGATGACCCGGGCCGCCGCGACCGCGCCGACCTTCGGGATGCGGCTGTACCAGCGGTGACCGCGGATGCGAATCCAGTCGACCAGCTGCTCGAAGGTTTTCAGGCCCACGGCCTCGATGCGGCGCGCTGTGGCCGGCTCAAGCCAGGCCGACGGCGGGTCGGCAAGTGTGGGCGGGTGGACGAGGACGTGTTCCAGCGTGTCGAGCGCGCGCTTCTGCCGGTCCTGCAGCCGGGCAACCCGGCCAGCGCGACGATCGGCCGCCGCCGTCTGCGGATGGGCCTCTCGATAATGATCCAGCAACCCCGCGACCTGGTCCAAAGGAGCATCCGGCATGGCCGGTTGGTTGCACCGGCTTAAGGATCGTCAACGACTCGCCTTATACTCGGTCGCCGTGAAAATGCACTGGAGCTGCCCCGATGAGCACGATCGCCCGCGTCGAAGTACATGAGTTCGGCTTCGACGCCCGGAATCTTGCGAGAGATGGCGCGTCCCAGTCCGTGGCCTACAGCAGGGGCACGACCACCCGGCTGAACAAGTACGCGGTGTCGATCCACACCGAGGACGGCTGCCGCGGTGACTACGTCGCGCTGTGGGTAGCCACCCGCGCCTCGCTCGGCCAGACGCTGATGCTCGCCCCGCGCCTGATCGGCAAGGATGCCAGGGAACGGATCGCGATCTACGAAGACCTGAAGCGCGACATCCGCCAGTTCGACCACATGGGACACGGCGCCATCGACATCGCGTTGTGGGACTGGGCCGGACGCCACCTGAACGCCTCGGTGTCGGAGCTGCTCGGCGGCTACCGCAAGCGCCTGCCGGCCTATGCCAGCACCTACCACGGCGATCGTGCGGGCGGCCTCGCCTCCAAGGAGGCCTATGCCGATTTCGCCGAAGCCTGCCACGATCTCGGCTACCGGGCCTTCAAGATCCACGGCTGGAACGACGGGAATGCCCGCGAAGAGGCGGAGAACGTGCAGCACGTCGCGCGGGCGGTCGGCGACCGCATGACCCTGATGCTGGATCCCGCGTGCGAGCTGCGCACCTTCGCGGATGCCCTCTACGTCGGCCGCGCCTGCGACGACGCCCGCTTCTTCTGGTACGAGGATCCCTTCCGCGACGGCGGCGTCTCCGCCTTCGCGCACAAGCGCCTGCGCAGCATGATCCGCACCCCGCTGTTGCAGACCGAGCACGTACGCGGCGTCGAGCCGAAGGCGGATTTCGTCCTCGCCGGCGGCACGGATTTCCTGCGGGTCGACCCGGAATACGACATGGGCCTCACCGGCTCGCTGAAGATCGCCCACCTGGCTGAGGCGCTTGGCCTGGACTGCGAGATCCACGCGAGCGGACCGGCTCACCGGCATCTGATGGCGGCCATGCGCAACAGCAATTATTACGAAGTGGCACTGGTCGGGCCGGACTGCCCGAACGCGATGCCGCCGGTCTACCGCTGTGGCTACACCGATCAGCTCGACTGCGTGGCTGCGGACGGCACGGTGCCGGTCCCGACCGGACCGGGTCTCGGCGTCGACTACGATTGGGAGTGGATTGCCGCCAACCGCACTGCCCTGCACGTCTTCGATCGCTCGGGCGGCCGGGTAACCGGCTGAGTGCGGTCTTCAGCTCACCTGGCGCGCCAGCGGGTTGCGCCATTCACATCCAGTTCAAAGGAGATACCATGCACCACTTCAGGATCCGCCGACTTCTCGCCGCCACGATCACCGCAGCCGGCCTCGCCGCCGTATCGGGCACGCCGACGAGCGCCTCCGCAGCCACCACGCTGCGCTTCGGCCACGCCAACAACAATGGCGAGATCGCCACTGACCTGTTCCAGGAGTTCGCCGACAACGTGACCAGGCGCACCAAGGGCGAAGTCACGGTCAAAGTCTTTCCGGGAGAGCAGCTTGGCAAGGAAGGCGACCTGATCCAGCAGGTCAAGTCGGGCGCGCTCGACATCTCGGCGCCGTCGATGCCCTCGCTGTCGGGCCTGGTCCCGGCCCTCGAGATCGCCAGCGCGCCATTCCTCTGGACCGACTGGGCGCAGGCCGAGAAGATCATCACCGGGCCTGCCTTCCAGCCGCAATTCGACGAACTGCGCGACAAGCACAACGTGCTGATGCTCTCGAAGATCTGGTACTGGGGCTGGCGCAACCTCACCACCGGAGCCAAGGCGGTCAACAAGCCGGAGGACCTGTCCGGCATGAAGATCCGGGTGCCGGAATCGCCGGTGTGGGTCGAGATGATCCGCGCGATGGGTGGCGCGCCGACGCCCATCCCCTTCGGCGAGGTCTACACCGCGCTCCAGCAGAAGACCGTCGACGGCCAGGAGAACCCGATTCCGACGATCTATTCGCGCAAGTTCTACGAAGTGCAGGCGCACCTGTCGATGACACGTCACATGCTCCAGAACAACACGATGATCATCAACCAGCGCTCCTTCGACAAGGTTTCGCCGGAGCACCAGAAGGTGCTGCTGGAGGAGGCGGCGGCTGCCTCGGTCAAGAATTCCAAGCTGCAGCAGGAGCGCGAAACCAGCATGCTGGAAGAAATCCGCAAGAGCGGGAAGACAGCGATCGTGGACAAGCCTGACCGCGCTGCCTTCGCCGCGAAGATGGCACCGGCCATGCAGAAGCTGGAAGCACGCTGGGGCGCGGCGCACCTGCAGCGGGTGCGGGCGGCGGTCGACGCCTCCGGCGGCAAGCAATAGCAGCGGGCGGATAGGAGGTTGTCGGTGGGCGGCTTTCGCAAGACCTTCGGCAGGATCGATGACGCCATCGCCAGGGCCGAGGATCTGTTCATCATCGTCGCCCACGGCGGGGTCGCCGGCCTGGTGATCCTGGCCGTTGTGCTTCGCTACGTTTTCAACGATCCCCTGACCTGGGGCGAGGAGCTGATCGTCGGGCTCTTCACCTGGATGGTCTTCGTGGGCGCGGCCGCCGCCGTCCGGTCGCAGATGCACATCCGCATCGACGTGATGGGGCCGGTGTTCCGCAATCCGAAGATGAACTGGCTGAACACGATGACTCTCGTCATCGGCATCGTGATCATCGTCACCATGGTCTGGGCCTGTTACGAGCAGGTGCTGCAGGAGCTCGTGGTCGAGTCGCCGATGCTGGGCGTCTCCAAGGCCTGGTTTGCCGCCGCCATGCCGGCAGGCATGGTGCTGATGCTGATCCATGTCCTCAGGGCCTGGATGGACCAGGGGGCAGCCCCCGTGTTCCGCGGCGAGACCGAGGTGCTGGTAGCCGAGGAAGGCGGCGTGCGATGACCCTGCTGCTGGCCTCCTTTGCCCTGCTCCTGGTCATCGGCCTGCCGATCGCGCTGGCGATGATGGGCGCGTCGCTGCTGTTCATCGGGTGGGAAGGCATTCCGCTGTCGGTCGTCGCGCAACGGGTGGTGACCGGCGTGCAGTCGTTTCCCCTGCTCGCCATCCCGCTGTTCACGCTGGCAGGCTCGCTGATGAACGACTCCGGCATCAGCGAGCGGCTCTTCTCTTTCACCCGCGCCTTCGTCGGCCACATCCGCGGGGGCATGGCGCAGACCGCGATCGTCGGCAACATCTTCCTCTCCGGCATCTCAGGCTCATCGGTGGCGGACTGTGCCGCCACCTCGCGGGTGTTCGTGCCGCAGCTATCCAAGGCAGGCTACGGTCCGGGCTTTGCCGCCGCGCTCTGCGCCGCCTGCGCCACGCTCGGGCCGATCATCCCGCCGTCGATCCTGATGGTCATCTATGCCTGGCAGGCGAACATCTCGCTGGGAGACCTTTTCTGGGCCGGCATCTTCCCCGGCCTGGTGATGGCCGCGACCATGGTTCTGCTGACGGCCTGGATCGCGCGCAAGCGCCAGTTTCCCAAGGACAAGCCCTTCGCCTGGGGCCGCCTGTGGGTGGAATTTCGCGGCGCCTTCTGGGCGCTCCTGATGCCGGTGCTGATCCTGGTCGGCTTCCGCATGGGCGTATTCACGGCGACCGAAATTGCCGGCGTTGCCGCCACCTACTCGCTGGTCGTCGGGCTCTTCATCTACCGCACGCTGAGCTGGTCGCACCTGCCGAAGATCCTCCTGTCCACGGCGAAGGAGACGGCCGTGATCCTGCTGATCGTGGCCGCAGCGTCGCCGTTCAGCTGGATCCTCGGCATCGAGCAGGCGCCGCAGCTGCTCTCGCAGGCACTCACCGGCGCCACCGACAACCCGTGGGTCATCCTGCTGCTGCTGAACCTGGTGCTGCTGGTGCTCGGCTGTTTCATGGAGACACTGGCCATCATGATCATCCTGGTGCCGATCCTGATCCC
>JACCRJ010000692.1 GCA_013813615.1 Lautropia sp.
TCTGACGGCGCGTTTCGTCGGCCCCTCCCGCCACCGCCGCCGGGACGCCGACCCGGCGCACCCGCAGAAAGCCGAAACGATCGATCAGATATTCGAGGTGCGCTGGCGGGTCGACATCGTCCCGGACCTCCGGCGCGAACATCATGTAGGTCGTGGCCACTGCGGGACTGGCGAGCGCGAGCAGCGATCCGCCGTCGCCTCCCCTCTCGAGAGCGTTGGCAGCCGGCGATGCCGGCATCGGCAAGGCAATGAGGCGCGCTCCGGCCGTCGTGTAGGCACCCTCGAGCGTCGCAAGCTCGAGCAGACGCGGGACCGACGACGGCGTCGTGTAGAACACGAGCAGCGTCACGAGGTTTCCGCGCTGTTGCCTCAGCGATTCCTGTGGGCGCCCGCTGAGCTCGTACGTGAAATCAGGGGCGGGGACCGGGCGCAACGGTCTTATCCGATCCGACATCGCGAGGGCATTGCGTGCCGCCGTCTGCGCGTCAAGGAACCGGATCAGACTCCAGATTTCAACGTCGCTCATTTGAGGTGCGAATCCCGGCATCGGCGTTCCGGATACGCCGTGCGCGATTGACCAGAACAGATCTCCTTCCCGGCGATTCAGCACACGGTCGCGGAGGTCGAGTCGCGCGTTCGGTAAGGACAGTTCGACCGAGTCGCTGCCACGACCGTGACGACCGTGGCGACCGTGGCAGACGCTGCAGTTCACGGCATACAGGGTGGAACCGGTCGCTACCGCATCGGCGGTGTACCGCACAGGTGACACAAGATAGGTGGTGGGATACGAGGGCACGGCGAGAAGGTAGACCAGGATTGCGCCGGGAATGACGATCCCCGCGACCGTGGCGCTCCTGATATGCGGTGGTCGGCTGAGCGCACCTGCGACCAGGGCGAGAGCGGCGATGCAGGCGAGCATCCCCGCGGCCGCCACGACGAATTGCATCCCCGCGGATTGCTGTATGGAGTCAAAGCTCAGCGTGCGATCGAACGGCCAGATCACGGGCTGATGCTTGGCGGGAACGGTGACGCCGAGCACGCCGACGATGGCGATCACGCCGATTCCCAGCGCTATTTCGAGCGTCGCATTGCGTCGGAGCCGTCGCAGCGCCTCGTGATCCCCGCCGGAAAACGGCCGCGTGGCGATCCCGCGGTTGACCGTCGCGAGACCCAGCATCGCTGCGAACAGGGCGAGCTTTGCGGCCAGCAATCGCCCGTAGTCGGTGCCGACCAGGCCTGGAATTCCACCAACCAGATACCAGGCGTTCACCAGACCGCTCGCAGTGAGCACGACGACGCTCGCTACGCCCAGTATCGAGAAGCGCCGCGCTGCATCCGCAGCGGCATCCCGCGCCCGCGCGCGGCCGAGCACGAACACGAGTGCGGGCAGCGCGCCGAGCCAGGTCCCGGCCGCCAGGAGATGCGCGACGTCGGCGACGATCTGCACGAGATACTCGGGCTCGTCGCCAGGGACCGCGTGCCCGGTCCAGGCCAGCGAGCCGAGATACCCGGCAGCGAACGTGACGGCGACAATCTCTAAACCGGATCGGCGCGCGCCCTCGCTTGAACGCCGCATGGCGATGAGCACCGCTGCCAGTGCGACGGCAAGTCCTGTTCGGGACACGAAAACGAGGCCGAACTCCGTGTTGCCAAGAACGAGACCGAGCGTCTCGCGCGTCATCGCCTCTGCGGCCGGCAGGCCGCTCATGATGGCCGCCTGGACGGCAAACCAGGCTGCGCCGGACGCCATGCTCGCGACGAGCCCCCAGTACGCAACGGCGAAGAATCGCCGGTCAACGGCGTCGCCATCGTCCACGGCGGGCGCGCGGCGAAGCGCCGGTCTCGCGACACCAAGCCTGAACACGACTTCGCCCAACAGCAGGATCGCAGATGCGTAGTGGACGGCGCGGAGAGCGCCTGTCAGCTCGTTCATCCCGGCGCGCGCAGCATCACGGATCGCGCGGGCCGAGGGCGCCTACGGTAGAACATGGAATGTGAATTGACCTTCCCGGACGTGGGTGTCCACTGACAGGACACGCCATTGCACGCGGTAAGTGCCGGGGTCAAGCTTGGGCAGCGGGACGTTGAGCTGCCGCGCGTCGGCACGGTCGACCTGCGCGTCACCGGCGACCTGTTCGCCCTTTGCGTTCAGTACCCGGACCTTGCTGAACGCGGGCTCGAAACGCTGGCTGAACTGTAGCGTGAGGCGCGCGGGTGATTCACGCATGGCGCTGCCGGCCGCAGGTATCGTCCGCTCAAGCTGTGCGTGCGCCACGGCATGGGGAGCGAGCGTCGCCGCCACGGCCGCCAGGAGTAACCGCCCTATCCATCGATTCATGGCGATCCTCGTCGCGGGGGATGCCCCGGTCGCCGACGCGAAGGCCGACGCGGAAGCCGTATTAGCGCCTGTTCGCGATACTTCCGCAAGTGCGAACGTGCCCCGGGGACCGCAATTCATGATGAACACCGCGGCCTGCCCGATGCCGGCGGGGGGACGGCTGAGGGGGCTCATGTTAAACTTCAGGTCCGGCACAGGCCGCAACATGAGTGGCCGATTGTTATGACGATGGGCGTGCGGCTGCCTGCGGCCCTCTCTTCCTGCCCTCTGATCACTGGCGCCTGAATGACCGTGTACGTCTCGCAAATCCGTC
>JACCRJ010000080.1 GCA_013813615.1 Lautropia sp.
GGGCAGCGGCGGTCGCAGCCGGCGACCCCGGATCGGGTGCCTGGGCGGCCGCCGGCAGGGCGGCGAGCCAGCAGGAAACCGCGGCTGAGGCGAGCAACGCGCCTGCCGCGCGCGATGCGCCCAACCCCGACAGGCTCCTGGCAGTGAGGCTCAACAGGATCTCCACTGGCGCGTCACATCACCGCGCCGAGGTACCAGGGCACGAATTCCTCCGAGCCCATGCCATAGGCTTCGCTCTTGCTTTTCGCGCCGGATGCGGTACGCAGCATCAGCTCGAATATCTGCCGGCCCTTCTCCGCGACCGTACAGTTGCCTTCGACGATGTCACCGCAGTTGATGTCCATGTCCTCGGTCATGCGCTCGTAGAGCGTCGTATTGGTCGCGAGCTTCAGCGAAGGCGACGGCTTGCACCCGTAGACGGAGCCGCGGCCGGTAGTGAAGCAGATGAGGTTCGCGCCGCCGGCGACCTGGCCGGTGGCCGATACCGGGTCGTAGCCGGGCGTGTCCATGAACACCATCCCTTTGCTGGTCACTGTCTCCGCGTAATTGAAGACGTCGACCAGGTTTGTCGTGCCGGCCTTGGCGACGGCGCCGAGCGACTTTTCCAGGATGGTCGTGAGCCCACCTGCCTTGTTGCCGGGCGACGGGTTGTTGTCCATGCTCCCTTCGTTGCGCGCGGTGTAGCCCTCCCACCAGCGGATCCGGTCGATCAGCTTCTGCGCCACTTCGAGGCTGACGGCTCGACGGGTCAGCAGGTGCTCGGCGCCGTAGATCTCCGGCGTCTCCGACAGGATCACCGTACCGCCGTGCGACACGACCAGGTCGCAGGCGGCGCCCAGGGCCGGATTGGCCGAGATGCCCGAGTAGCCGTCCGAGCCGCCGCATTGCAGCCCTACCTTCAGCCAAGCCGCCGGCACCGCCTCGCGCTCGAGGCGGTTGGCGATCGGCAGCATCGACTGGACCGCCTCGATGCCGGCCTGCACCGTCTTGCGGCTGCCGCCCGACGCCTGGATGATCAGCGGCTTGAGCAGCTTGTCTTCCTCCAGCCCCTGTGCCTGGAAGAGGGCGTCCATCTGGTTGGCTTCGCAGCCGAGACCGATGATGACGACGCCAGCGAAGTTGGG
This sequence comes from Lautropia sp., assembly GCA_013813615.1. GTDB lineage: Bacteria > Pseudomonadota > Gammaproteobacteria > Burkholderiales > Burkholderiaceae_E > Lautropia. The sequence continues at coordinate 1,125 of JACCRJ010000080.1, forward strand.
ATGGCGAACATAGCCGGCGATGGTCCGGCGCAGCACGTCCATGCCTTTGCCGTTGCTGTCCATGCCGCAACCGACGCTGTGGGTGATGGCCACCACCCCGTCCACGTTCGGGAAGGCGGCGAGGCGCTCGTCGGTGAAATGGGCAGCCACGTACTTCGAGACGCTGGCGGAGCAGTTGACGGTGGAAATTACGCCGATGTAGTTGCGGGTAGCGATCCGGCCGTCGGCGCGGACATAGCCGTCGAAGGTGGCCGGCTTCGTCGCCGCCGGCGTCGGCTTGACGTCCACGCCGACCGCGTAGTCGCGCTCGAAGCCCTCGAAGGCGAGGTTGTGGGTATGGACGTGCTGGCCAGGCGCGATGTCACGGCTGGCGAAGCCGATGATCTGGTTGTAGCGGCGCACCGGCTGCCCCCGTGAGACGGCCCGGGTCGCGACCTTATGGCCGGCGGGTATGGCGTCGGCACAGACGATGCCTTCTTCCTCGAGGCGGGTGCCCGCCGCGAGCGGCCGGGCGGCGATCACTACGTCATCTGCGGCATTGAGACGCAGGATGGACTTTCGGATCAGCGAGACTACGGTCATGGGTGTTCCAGGTCGAGAGGGGCGGCCCCGGCAGGCTCGTGTGCCCGCTCCATCGTGGGGCGCGAGCCGTACAGGTGGGCGATTCTAGATCGGTTGGCGCCTGACAGCGTTCGCGACCCTGCCGCCCGGCGTGCCGGACAGGCGGTTTCGCGGAGGCATCCGAATCCTTACAATGCGGCCTCGTCTGCGCCTGCTCAACCCGGGCCATCGGATTTCGCGTATTCAGCCCGCCGCGCATTGCGCGCTTCGATCCTTGCTCCCCTCCGAGGGCCGTCATGCCTGTCGTCTCCGACCTTTTCATCTACCCGATCAAGTCCTGCGCCGGCATCCGGGTCCAGTCCGCCGATCTATGGGAGACGGGTCTGTTCCTCGACCGCCTGTGGATGGTGGTGGACGACGCCGGCCGCTTCATCTCGCAACGGACGCTGCCGCGGCTTGCGCTGGTCGAGACGTCGCTCAAGTTCGAAAGCCTGTTGGTGAAGGCGCCGGGCATGCTGCGGCTCGACATCCCGATCGGCGGCTTCGACTATTCGAAGTCGCGGCGCCTGAACGTCGAGGTCTGGGGGCAGCAGGTCGCGGCTTTCCCCGAGAACGATCTGGTGAGCACCTGGTTCAGCCGGTTCCTGGATCGCCCGGTGCGTCTGGTGCGGATCGACCCGGATTTCCGGCGTGTCTGCGATCCGGCCTGGACCGGTGCGCAGGAGTCGATCACCCAGTTCGCCGACGGTTTTCCCCTGCTGATCGTCTCGAAAGGCTCGCTCGACGAGTTGAACCGGCGGCTCGGGGCGGCCGGCAAGGCGGCGTTGCCGATGGAGCGCTTCCGGCCGAACCTGGTCATCGACGGCGTCGATCCCAACGGTGAAGACCACTTGATCAGCCTCTCGACGGATGCCTACGAGTTCCGCCTGGTGAAGCCGTGCGTGCGCTGCGTCATACCCTGCACCGACCAGCGGACAGCCGAGGTGGGCACCGAGCCGACCGATACGCTTGTTGCGTACCGCTACAACCAGCGCATGGACGGGCCAACCTTCGGCATGAACGCCATCGTGGCCCGCGGCAGCGACGAGGCGGTGGTGAAGGTCGGCGACGAATTGCGCGCGGAAATCGACTTCGCATGACCCGATCGATAAGCAGGCGATGCCGTCATGCAGGCGCGGCTCCGGGGCGCGCTTCGAGCCGTCGCGCTACCGCGGCTGGCTGACGGCGACGCTGGCGTTCATGGCGCCGATGCTGATCTTGCGGATGGCGACGGGTAACTGAGCCGCTGACGCGAACCTGCCGGCGGTCCTGCCGGAAGCGGTCTGCTGCCGTTCGACCGCGTCCTGCAGCGTGGCCGCCAGTGCGCCCGCCATGCAGCGATAGCTTGCATCCGTCATGTGCAACTGGTCAGGTGCAACCATCTCCGCATAGCCCCCGCCAAGGGCGGCTGCCCAGGCTTTCATCAGCCGGTAGCGATGGAAGAGCGCGGTGCCGGTAGAGATGCTAAGCCGCTGCATCATCCTCAGGACATCGTCCCGCGCGGCGACGTCGTCGATGCGCGGCGCATGCTGCAGGTCCATCATGATGACTTCGACTCCGGCACGTCTCAGCCGCTCGATACCCAGGCGCGCCGAAGCCTCCAACTCCTCGAGCGACCGCCTCCTCAGCAGCGCGTTGCTGCCGAACTGCCAGATGACCAGGTCGGGCTTGTGGGAGAGCACGTCCTGGTCCAGCCTCGCAAGCATGTCAGGCACCTCCTGCCCATTGGCGCCGGCATTGACGACGTCGATGTCGTGGCTCGGGAAGCGGCGCGCCAGGTCTGCCTCCAGCTGACTCGGATAGCTGTTGGCCGCAGAGGTGGCACCGGCACCGGCGGTGGACGACGAGCCGATGGTGACGATCTTGAGGGTACGGCTGTGGCCGAACCTGGCGGTGAACCGGGGCACCTCGCCCTGCAGCAGTTGCGCCTTGCCGGCGTTCGGACAGGGGCGCTGCGACGCCGCGGCGCTGCCGGCCAGGGCCACGCCCGCTGTCAGCAGCAGGACTGCCACGATCGCCCGCAGCCTTTCACCGGCAGGTCTACTGGCTCCCCGAACGGCCGGGTCAGTGTCTGTCATGGCGTCGATCGGATGAATTCGGGTGGTTCCGTACGAGGTACTCAGCGCGGCGCGAGGCCCGCGCCGCCGACGATCATTTGTGCCGCCAGCCGGGCAAGGCACTCCTGCACGAAACCATGAGCCGACTGCTGCTCTGCATCACTGGCCGAGTCGAGGTCGATCAGGCCGGACAACGCCCAATGCTCGATCATTTCATAGCGTCGCAGCAACGGCAAATCTCGTTTACCTGCGACCCACCGCACGTAGTTGCGATAGTCGTCGGTGCGGTACAGGGCCTCGAACTGAGGGTGGAACTGGATGTCGGCGAGTATCGTGTCAATTCCCTGTTGACGCAGGATTTCCAGTCCTTCGGTGAGGCTTTGACCGAACCGGTGGGGTGGATTACCTTGTCGGGCGTCCGCACGTCCCACCTGCCAGATCACCAGCGCCGGATTGAGCGGCAGCACCTGGCGCTTGACCAGGGTTGCCAGTTCTCCGGCCAGCGCACGGGTGCGGCCGACCGTCTCCACCTTGAGAGGCACCCCGCCCGCACGCGCGGCAAGGTCACCCTGAAGCCGCGCCTGCAACCTCGGGGGAAAGCCTGCCACCCCGCTCGCCGGGGACTTGGCCGCGCCGGAGAGAGAGCCCAGCACGACGATGGTCAAGGGTCGGGGGCCTTCCCGCAGGGCGCGGGCGAAGCCGGGCAGCGGCTCCTGCGGGGGAGCCAGTTCGGGCGGCAGCTTGCATTGCAGCTCGCCGTTGCCCGGGCCGGTGGCTGGTTCGGCAGCCGTAGCAGGTGCGGTCGGCGATTCCGGCAGCGCCGCGTCGCTGGTGGCGCCAGCGTCCGCCGCCCGGGCGGCAGGCGGCGCAGCCGCCAGGAGGAATGCCAGGAGCAGGGGGGGCAAGCCTCCGAGCAGGGCCGGCAAGCCCTGGAGCAGGGCCGGGGGCAACGCCCTGGGGGCCGTCCGCCTGCCGGCGCGAGGGCACCTGGCAGCGCGGAACCGCTTGGGATTCAGAGGCAGCTGCATGATCCGGCTCCTGGAGTCGTCATTGTGCAACCTGCGCCGGGGGGGGCCTGGCGCGTTCGGCACTGCGCGACCAGTGAAGCAGGTAGGCCAGCGCGGACATCAGCGCCAGCCCGCCGAAAGACACTGCCAACTGCATCGGAAGGTGGCGTCCGAACTGCACCAGCACGAAATGGGCGACGAAGGATAGCGAGATGCTGACGCAGAAAATGTACAGCGCGTGCTGGCCGCAGCGGATGATCGGATCGGCGATCGGCCAGTTCAAGACCGGCGCGTCCTCCGACACGAAATGCGCCACCAGGTAGGCCGCCGCCAGGAAATGCAGGAGGCGGGCGATGCCCAGGTTGCTCTTGTCGATCGGATAAAGCCAGGGCCCGACCACCACTTCCACCCAGTCGTTCAGCGGCGGGTACTTCCAGCTGGTGGTGATGAAGAGTGCGAACAGCAACCCTGCTGCAGCCAACCAGCCCAGCCACGGCCGCCAGCGTAGCC
>JACCRJ010000712.1 GCA_013813615.1 Lautropia sp.
CGCTGATCCGCCATGGAACCCTCCGCACCAGCTGATCCCCAACGGGTCAGCGCCACTTACCTGATGGAGACGGCCCTAGACCCGGCGGAAGTCGCCGCCGGCATTGCCGGTGAGCAATCGTCCGGTACCTTCATCGCGTTGCCTCAGGAGGACGAGGCGCTGAAGGAGAGGGCCGCGGCGCGGGTGGAAGCACTGGAGGAGATCGAGCCGCCGCAAGCCTCGGGTGCAGCGCCACGGGACTCGAGCGCTGCAGAGGGCCCGCGCGCCGGCGGCAGGCATCGGCGCTTCGCCTTGACCCTGTCGTGGCCGCTTGCCAACTTCGGCGCCTCGCTGCCGAACCTGGTGGCAACGGTCGCCGGCAATCTCTTCGAACTCAAGCAGGTGTCCGCGCTCAAGCTGCTCGACATCGACCTGCCGGACGCTTTCGCCGAGGCGTACCCCGGCCCCGGCTTCGGCGTCGACGGAACCCGGCGGTTGAGCGGCGTGTCCGGCCGCCCTCTGATCGGGACCATCGTCAAGCCATCGGTGGGCTTGACCCCGGATGAGACGGCGGCGCTGGTCGGACAGCTCTGCAGCGGCGGCATCGACTTCGTCAAGGACGACGAGCTGCAGGCGGACGGGCCGGCGTGCCCTTTCGAGGCCCGGCTGCGAGCGGTGATGGCAGTGATAGACCGGCATGCCGACAGGAGCGGCCAGCGGGTGATGTACGCCGTCAACATCACCGGCGAGCTGGATGAGATGCGGCGCCGCCACGATCTCGTCGAGCAGCTCGGCGGCACCGCCGTGATGGTCAGCCTGAACTCCGTCGGCCTGGTCGGCTTCTCCGCCCTGCGGCGTACGACGCGCCTGCCGATCCACGCCCATCGCAACGGCTGGGGCTATCTGGGCCGTTCGGCCGACCACGGCTGGTCTTACGTGGCCTGGCAGAAGCTGTGGCGCCTTGCCGGCGCGGATCACATGCACGTGAATGGGCTCGCCAACAAGTTCTGGGAGCCGGACGACAGCGTGCTCGCGTCAGCACGCGCCTGCCTTACCCCGATGTTCGCGGCGAAGCCCTGCCTGGTGATGCCGGTCTTCTCTTCTGCGCAATCGGCCAAGCAGGTTGCGCCGACCTGGAAGGCATTGGCGTCACCGGACCTCATCTACTGCGCCGGCGGCGGGATCGTCGCCCATCCCGGCGGCGTCGCGGCCGGCGTGCAGGCCCTGCGGGATGCCTGGGCGGCGGCGATGAACGGCATTCCCGTGGAGCAGGCGGCGCAGGAATCGCGCGCGCTGCGCGAGGCCCTGGACACGTTCGGGCGATGACGAACACCGCCCTGCCCGAAGGCCTGCTGCTGGCGTTCTACGGCGACGACTTCACCGGTTCCACCGATGCCATGGAGGTGATGGCGTTTGCCGGCCTGCCGACGGTGCTCTTCGTGAAGCCACCGACCGCCAGCGCGCTCGAGCGCTTCCGGCACCACCGCGGCATTGGCATCGCCGGAACCGCCCGCAGCTGCTCGCCGGAATGGATGGACGAGCAGTTGCCAGACGTCTTCCGGTCGCTGTTCTCGCTGCACGCTCCGATCACGCAGTACAAAGTCTGCTCCACCTTCGACTCGTCGCCGACGGTGGGCTCGATTGGCCGGGCAATCGATCTGGCTCTGCCGCTCGCGCCGGAAGCATGGTCGCCACTGGTGGTTGGCGCTCCGCAGCTGCAGCGCTGGCAGGCGTTCGGCAACCTCTTCGCCGGCGTCGGGCCGGTGCGGCACCGGCTCGACCGGCATCCGACGATGTCGCGTCATCCGATGACCCCGATGGCTGAAGCGGACCTGGCCAGGCATCTCGCGCAGCAGACCGCCGCGCCGATCGCGCTGGTCGATCTTGTGGACCTCAACCGCGGCAACGGCAACGCCGCTCTGCAGAGCGCCATCGCCCGCGGCGCAATCGTGTCGTTCGACGTGATCGACGATGCGAGCCAGGTCGAGGTGGGACGGCTTGTCTGGAGCAATCGGGGCAGGGGGCTTTTCTCGGCGTCTTCATCCGGGCTCCAATATGCGCTGGTGGCATGGTGGCGGGCCGCGGGACTCCTGCCGTCCGCATCCGACGCCCCCCTCGCCGCTGCAGCGCCGGTGGATCGGCTGCTGGTGTTGTCCGGGAGCTGCTCGCCGGGAACCGCAGATCAGATCACGCACGCGATCGACGCCGGCTTCGCGCCCTTCCGGATGGATGCCTTGCGTACTGCCGATCCCGGCACGCGGCAAACGGAGGTTGAGCGGGTCATTGCGTCGGCGGACCGGGCGCTGCAGGAGGGACGGGACGTCATCGTCTATACCGCCCAGTCGCCCGACGACCCGGAGATCACGCGGCTTCGCGAGCAGAGCGTCGCCGCCGGCACCTCGATGGTGCAGGCTCAGCAGTCGCTCGGTGAAGCGCTGGGCCGGGTCGCCAGAAGTTTGCTCGAGCGGCATGCGCTGCCGCGCGTGGTGGTGGCGGGCGGCGATACCTCGGGCCAAGTCGTGGCGCAGCTGCCGGTGGACGCATTGGAGGCGGTCTCACCGCTGGCGAAGGGATCACCCATATGCCGCGTCTACTCCACGGCACGCCGGTTCGACGGGATGCAGCTGGTACTGAAGGGCGGACAGGTCGGCGGCGCGGCTTTTTTCCCGAGCGCCAAGAAAGGGTCGTGAAGCGGCCCCGCAAGCTTTCAAACAGGGAGTGCAGAAATGACCGGATCGAATTCCACCAGTCGGGTTGCAATCGTGACCGGCGCAGGCAGCGGCCTCGGCAGGGAAATGGCGCTGCGCTTCGCGCGCGACGGCGCTGCGGTGGTGGTGGCCGACCAGAATGGCGAGACAGCCAGCGCCGTCAGTGCCGAGATCGGCAAAGCGAAGGGCCGTGCCCTCGGCATCCGGGTCGATGTCCGCTCGCAGGGCGAGGTCGAGGCCATGGTGAGGGCAGCGGTCGAAAACTTCGGAGGCCTGCATATTCTCGTGAACTCGGCAGGTGTCGGCGAACAGACCGCTTTCCTGAAGCAGACGATCGAGGGGTTCGAACGCATCATCGCTGTCAACCTGACCGGGACATACCGCTGCGTGCACGTGGCGGCACCGGAGATGATCAAGTGCGGCTGGGGGCGCATCATCAACATTTCGTCGGTCACCGGACTGCGCGGTGTTTCGGGCCGGGTCTCCTATGGAGCATCCAAGACCGGCATCGTCGGCATGACGCGCGCGCTCGCCATCGAACTCGCGCCCTATAACATCACCGTCAATGCGATTGCCCCGGGTCCGGTCGATACGGAAATGGTTCGGCAGGTGCACTCCCAGGCGACGCGCGAAACCTACAATCGCAACAGCCCGATGCACCGCTATGGCACCACCGTGGAGATCGCCGACGGCGCTGCCTTCCTCGCGTCGGATCAGGCGTCCTACATTACCGGTCACACGCTGCCGATAGACGGCGGCATGACCGCGACCGCCGCTATCTTCGACCTGGACACCTGACGGCCGAGCGCCGATCAAGCCATGGGATACGAATTCGAGTTCGCCGACGTGGTGGCGCAGTGGCCGCTGTTCCTCCGCGGTGCCTGGCTGACGATACAGCTGTCGGCCCTCGCCATCGTGTTCGGGCTCGTCATCGGCACGCTAACGGCCATCGGGCGCCGCAGCACCAGCCGCTGGCTGTCGCGGTTGTGCGGCATCTACGTCGAGTCCGTCCGCAATACGCCGTTGCTGGTGCAGATCTTCGTCGTCTACTTCGGCTTCGCCGGACTCGGCTGGAGGGTGCCGGCTTTCGTGGCAGCGGTTGCTGCCCTCGTCATCAATCTTGGCGCCTACACCTCCGAAATCGTGCGTGCCGGAATGGACGCCATCGACAAGGGGCAGATCGAGGCGGCGGAGTGCCTGGCGCTTACCAGGGCGCAGATCTACTGGCATGTGGTGCTGGTGCCGGCGTTCGAGAAGGTCTACCCGGCACTTGCGAGCCAGTTCGTGCTGCTGATGCTTGCCTCTTCAATCACCTCCCAGATCGGTGCCGAGGAACTGACGGCCGTGGCCAGCCGGGTGCAGTCGGAGACCTACCGCTCGTTCGAGGCCTACCTGATGGTGGCGCTGCTTTACCTGCTGCTGTCGTACCTCGCCCGGGCCGGCTTCTGGGGCGTCGGGCTGCTGGTCTTCAAGCGCCGGCGCAAGCTCGGCACATTGGCGTAGAGGCGGCCATGGGAGGCGGTTTCAACGCCAATCACCTGGAATTCCTGCTGCTCGGCGCAGCCTGGACCATCGCGTTGACGCTGATATCCTTCGTCGGCGGTGGCCTTGCCGGTTTCGCGGTGGCGTTGGCCCGCGTGTCCAGCATCGAGCCGCTCCGCTGGCTCGCGGCCGCCTATGTCATGCTGATCCAGGGAACGCCGCTGCTGGTCCTGATGTTTCTCATGTACTTCGGCGTCGCCATGGCGGGTGTGGAACTGAGTCCGCTTGCGGCCGCTGGTCTCTCGCTGACGATCTACGTCAGCGCCTACCTTGGCGAAATCTGGCGCGGTTGCATCGAGTCCGTACCACGGACCCAGTGGGAAGCTGCCGAATGTCTGCCGCTGACAAAGCTGCAGCGAATGCAGCTTGTCATCCTGCCCCAGGCGTTTCGCATCGCTACCCCGCCTACCGTGGGATTCATGGTCCAGATCGTCAAGAACAGTTCGCTCGCATCGGTAGTCGGATTTGTGGAACTGACCCGCGCAGGCCAACTGGTGAACAATTCCATCTTTGATCCGCTGCCGGTTTTCCTGTCGGTGGCGGTGATCTATTTCATCCTGTGCTACCCCCTCTCCTGGTGGAGCCGAAGGATAGAAAGGAAGCTGGGCGTGCATGTTCGGGTGCAGGTGCAATGAGGGCGGTAGACGGCTCGGCGCCGGTTGTGAAGGTCCAGGACGTTCACAAGGCGTTCGGGGCGCTCAAGGTACTGAACGGCGTCTCGTTCCAGGTCAGGCGGGGGGAAGTCGTGGCGGTCATCGGCCGCAGCGGCTCCGGAAAGAGCACGATGTTGCGCAGCGTCAACCGTCTGGAAAAAATCGACAGCGGCCTGATCGAGGTCTGCGGCCATCGTGTGAGCGGATCGGAGCTCGACTTGAACCGGTTGCGTCGGGACGTCGGCATCGTCTTTCAGAGCTTCAACCTGTTCCCCCACCTGAGCGTTCGCGAGAATGTCGCATTGGGACCGCGCGTTGCCAGGCGGCTTGGTCGGACCGAAACGGGCAGGATCACCGAGGAAGTGTTGAGCAAGGTGAACCTCCTGGAAAAGGCCGACGCCTACCCTGAGCAGCTCTCTGGAGGCCAGCAGCAGCGGGTGGCGATCGCGCGGTCGCTGGCAATGGAGCCGCAGGTGATGCTTTTCGATGAGGTCACCTCGTCACTCGACCCTTACCTGACCGGGGAAGTCCTCGCGGTCATGGAGCAACTGGCGAAGGGCGGCATGACCATGCTGGTCGTCACCCATGAGATGGCGTTCGCGAGGAAGGTCGCTGACACGGTGATCTTCATGCACGAAGGACGGGTCTGGGAGCAGGGAACCGCAGGGATGCTGGACGATCCGGGGACAGTCGAATTGCGGCAGTTCATCGGAAAGAGTGATTCGTAGAAACCGCGGAAACCGCGGAAAGCGCGGAAAGCGCGGGTTCATCAACCACAGGAGACTCAGGATGAAAGCTTTGAAGCACGGATGCATGGTCGTGGTAGCTGCCATGATCGCCCTCTCGGTTCCGGCGGCGCAGGCCGATGCGCTTGCCGATATCAAGAAGGCGAACAAGGTGCGCATCGGTATCGACCTGGGCCTGCCGCCTTACGGGATGATGGACGATAAGCTTCAGCCCGCCGGCGTGGATGTCGAGGTGGCCCGCAAGCTCGCCAAGGACCTCGGCGTCGAACTCGAAATCGTCTCCTCGACCGGTGCGAGCCGGATTCCGAATCTTCAGACCAACAAGGCGGACCTGATCATCTCGACGCTGTCGATCACACCGGAACGAGCCAAGGTTGTGGATTTCTCGGTCCCTTACATGCCGATCCAGACGATCGTCTTCGCTCCCAGGAGCGTCAAGATCGCCGGCATGGATGACCTCAATGGGAAGAAGGTGGCAACCAGCCGGGGAACCGGCATGGACACCCAATTGACGCGCGAAGCCAAAGGAGCCAACCTGGTGCGCTACGAGGACGACGCCACCCTGATCACCGCCGCGATTACCGGCCAGGCGGACATCATCGGCGGCACCGGTGCGCATCTTGCGACTGTCATCGACAAGAGCCCGGGGCGCCAGATGGAACGCAAGTTTGTCATGCAGAATTTCCTGGCGGCCATCGGGTTGCGAAAGAACGAGCCCGAACTGCTCGGCTGGGTCAATCAGTGGGTCAGGCGCGGCCTCGGGGACGGCAGCCTGAACGCGATCTACAAGAACCACTTGAAGGATGATCTGCCGAAGGAGATCATCGACGGAGGCAAGTAGCCGCCGGGTCCAGCTCCAGACCCCGGCTCGCGGCCCGCGGTCTCGATCGCCCCGGCCGCAGCCTCAACCGCCGCTCGCGGCCTCCCGCGTGGCGGCCACCAGCTGCGCCTGGGTTACCCAGGTGAGCACCGACGGACGCTGCCACTGGTGCGCCGCATAGTCGGTCAGCCGCGGCGGCACGGCGTCGCCGTTCAGCATCAGGCGGTTGAGCATCAGCGCGAGGTCCGAGTCGGCGATGCACCACTCGCCGAAGAGGTTGGTGCTGCCCGCTGGAAGCAATGCCTGGGCCGCATCGAAGAGGCTCTGCGCCGCGGCGGTCGCCGCCAGCGAGAGCGGCGCCTTCACCGGCTGCAGGAAGACGACCTCGGTATTGCGCTCCTCGCGGATCGGCATCAGGTCGCTGCGCAGCCAGGCCTGGATCTGCCGGGCGGTGGCGCGATGCTTCGGGTCCTGCGGATAGAGCGGGAAATGCGCCGGCGGCGGCAGGATGTCCTCGAGGTATTCCGCAATGGCCGACGATTCGGCGAGGTTGAACGTGCCGTGCGTGAGCGTCGGGATGCGCCGCGTCATCGACAACCGCGAGTACTCGGCCTGCAGGTGCTCGCCGCCTTTCAGGTCGACCTTCTTCAATTCGAACGGCACGCCCTTCTCGGTGAGCGCGATGAATGCGGACATCGCATAGGGACTGAGGAACCGGCGGTCGATGTACAGGGTGAACTTGTGCGCAGTCATGGGAGGCAATGCTAGGCGGCGCCGGCGGGGCAGTCAACGATCGAGGGCCCGCAGCTGGTCCAGCAGGATCAGTCACTGCCAGGCCGTGGGCCGGATAACATTGTTATAACGGTACCAAATCCAGGTCCGCGCGAAAAGGGTATTCTCCCGCTCCCTCGTTCTGCTTTGCCGAGCACCACTTGAGCGACCCGCCCGTTCGCGCCGCCCCCGCCCTCGCCGCCGCTTCACGCCGGCCGTTCGCGGCCCTGCATCACCCCGGCTACCGCATCTACTTCATCACCAACGCGCTGGCGATGATGGCCGACAGCATCGAGCATGTGATCAGCTACTGGATGATGCACGAGAAGTTCGCGTCGCCCGAACTCGCCGGCTTCGCCGTCATTTCCCACTGGGTGCCGTTCCTGCTCTTCTCGGTCTGGTCGGGCGCGCTGGCGGACCGCTTCGATCCGCGCCGGCTGATCCAGATCGGCATGCTGCTGTTCATCGGGGCATCGCTCGGCTGGGCGTATTTCCTCGTCACCGACACGCTGCAGATGTGGCATGCGATGGCACTGCTGGTGCTGCACGGCTTCGCCGGCGTCTTCTGGGCGCCGCCTAGCCAGGTGCTGATCCACGACGTCGTCGGTGCCGACCTGCTGCAGAGCGCAGTGCGGCTGAACGCTACCGCCCGATGGCTGGGGCTGCTGGCCGGGCCTGCCGTCGGCGCCGGTTTCCTGCTGGTGCTGGGGCCGGTGTGGGGGCTGGTGGCAAATGCGCTCTTCTACCT
>JACCRJ010000029.1 GCA_013813615.1 Lautropia sp.
TCCTTGTGGATCTTCGGCGCGAAGAGCTCCGTCAGCGAAGCGCACACCGATTCCTGCCAGGGCCGCTGGCGGGCGAAGTTGACATACGCATCCACCGCGAAGCGCACGCCCGGCACGACGTGGCGCAGGTCGGTGATCTCCGCCCGCGAGAGGCCGGTGGCCTCGCCCAGGCGGACCCAGGCCTCGATGCCGCCCGGGTCGTCGCCCTGCCCGTCATGGTCCAGGATGCGCTGCACCCACTGCCGGCGCACGTCGCGGTCCGGGCAGTTGGCAAGGACTGCCGCATCCTTGATCGGGATGCTGATCTGGTAATAAAAACGGTTGGCGACCCAGCCCCTGATCTGCTCGGGTGTGGCTCGGCCGGAATTGATCATCACGTTGAACGGATGATGGATGTGGTAGCCCGCGCCCTTTTCTCTCAGCCGGGCCTCGAACTCCTGGGGCGACCATTCAGAGTTCGATGCAGAGTCCGTCATATGCCACCTCGATTGCGTGAGAAGCAAGCACCTCCCGTTCTTCGCTGTCCTCGTCCAGGATCCGGTTGGTGTTGTTGATGTGGATCAGCACCCGCCGTGTCGGCTTCGGCAGCTGGTCCAGCCATTCGATCATGCCGCCGGGACCGGTCTGCGGCAGGTGCCCCATGTCCCGGGACAGCTTCGACGACGCGCCCAGCCGGATCATCTCGTCCTCCGTCCACAACGTGCCATCCACCAGCACGCAGTCCGCCTGCTGCATCGCCTGCCACACGTGCGGCTCCATCCGCCCCAGGCCCGGCGCGTAGAAGAGCCGTTTGTCGTTGCGTGCGTTGGTGATGAGAAGGCCGACGTTGTCTCCAGGCTGCGGATCATCGCGATGCGGCGAATAGGGCGGCGCCTTGCTCGACAACGGCAGGGCCGTGAATCTCAGCCCGGCAACGCCCGGGATTTCGAAGCCTTCCGCCCGCAGCGGCAAGGAATTCCAGCTCACACGACAATAGTGCTCCAGCAGGTTGAAGATCGGGTTGCCCCGCGTCAGGTCCTCCCTCACCGGCTCGGTGCACCAGATCTGCAGCGGTTCACGATGCTCCCGGAGCATGAACAGCCCGGTCGTATGGTCGACCTGGGCGTCCATCAGGACGATGGCGCGGATGCCGGTGTCGCGCAGCGAACGGCCCGGTTGCAGCGGCGGAAAGTTCCGGATCTGCTGGAGGACGTCAGGGGACGCATTGATCAGGACCCAGTTCAGCCGGTCATCGCTGACGGTGATGGACGACTGGGTGCGGGCGGACGCGCGGATGCTTCCGCGTCGCAGGCCGTCACAGTTGGGACAGTTGCAGTTCCACTGCGGAAAACCCCCGCCGGCGGCGGAGCCTAGCACCTGACAGTACACGCGGGTTCACGTTGCCGAGCGACGAGGACTCGCCGCGAAAGCCCGCCGGCAGAGCCGGCGGGCCAGGCGCAACTCAGCGGTTCGCGATGTACATCGTGATTTCAAAGCCGAAACGCAGGTCGGTGGCCGTTGGTGCTTCCCATTTCATCATGTCATTTTCCTGTTAGAAGTTGACGGCTTCCGGTAATGCATGGAACGCCGGCTGGATCCAGGCATCGACTTCCGATAGCCCGTCCGCGACGAAGCGCGACCACTCAGTGTGCCGGGGAAATCCCACTCCTCGCATCGCGACAGCCATGATTCGGACCTCATGATTTTCTGGAGTTCTCATGCTGCACTGCGGACGCGGCAGGCGGCGTCCGGGACTGCGCTAGCATCGCCTGGATGGAGACCTGCTCGGCGCCCGCATGATCAGCTTGCGGCTTCAGATCAATCTGCTGCTTACAACGATGATGGTGCTGTTTGTCGCCGCGCTCGGCTGGCAGCAGCTCGACAGCACCCGGCGGGGGGTACGCGAGGAGATCCAGGCCGCTCACCGCGTTGCCACCCAGGTGCTGACGCGGGTGAGTTTCGTCTATCGGCAGGCGGGCCTCGACGGCATGGTGCAATTCCTGCATCAGCTCGGCCGGCTGCGAGCCAACGACATCACGCTGCACGACGACGCCGGCCGTTTGCTGTACGAGTCGCCGCCCTCGCCCTACAAGGCCGGGCGCGATGCGCCTGCCTGGTTCTCGCGGCTGGTCTGGGCTGCCGAGGAGCCGCGCACGATTCCGCTGCCTGGCGGACACATCACCATCAGCGCCAATCCGTCCCGGGCGGTGCTCGACGGCTGGGATGACCTGATGCGTCTCCTGTCGGTCGCGATGATCGTCTTCGCTTTCGCCAACCTGGCCATCTACTGGCTGGCCGGCCGTGCCGTCAAACCTTTCGCCCGGGTGGTGAACGCGCTCCGGGCGATCGGCCGGGGCGAATACCGGACACGCCTGCCGGTGCTCCCCGGCAAGGAAGGCGGCTCGATGAGCCAGGCCTTCAACGGCATGGCGCAGGCGATCGAGGACAGCATAAAGGCACGTCGCGAAGCAGCCGAAGCGGCGGAGCGGCTGGCGCAGAACCGCGAGCTCACGCAGCTGATCCAGTCGCACATCGAGCAGGAGCGCGGTGCGATCGCCCGCGAGCTGCATGACGAGATGGGCCAGGCGCTGACTGCGATCAAGAGCCTGGGCCAGTCGATCGCCCATCGCGCCTCTGCGCCGGAAGACGCGACCGGCCAGGCAGCCCGCCTGATCGTAAAGACGACCGATCATCTCTACGAAGTGGTCCACGGGCTCATCCCCCGACTGCGACCGCTGGCGCTGGACAACTTCGGCTTGGCGGACGCGCTGGAAGACCTGGTGGGAGACTGGCGGCCGCGCCGTCCGCAGATCGACTTTTCGCTGCGTGTCCAGAGCCTGCCGGAGCACCTCGACGACGCCCACGCCACCGCGGTCTATCGTATCGTGCAGGAGGCCGTTACCAACAGCATCCGCCATGCGGGCGCGAGCCGCATCGCGATCCAACTGCAGGCGGAGGGCCAAGTGCTGACGGTTCGGATCAGCGACAATGGCCGCGGCCTGTTCAACGATGGGCAGGCAAAGGGCCACTACGGAGTCATCGGCATGCGGGAACGGACGGTCGCGCTGGGCGG
>JACCRJ010000054.1 GCA_013813615.1 Lautropia sp.
CTGTAGCGCAGCACTCGCTCATAGCGCGGCACCGAAGGAGCAGCGCCCACGCCGCAGCGGTGACAGGCTCACCGCATCACGGTCGCATCGGCAGTTCGCCCCTGGCGTCCGAGAGCACCGCCTCGACCCGGCGGTTCTGCTGCCGGCCTGAGCCCGAGCTGTTGTCGGCGACCGGATACCGGTCCGCGTGTCCGCGGCTGACGATACGCCTCGGATCGATGCCGCGGGCGACCAGCTCATTGCGCACGCTCATGGCACGCCGCTCCGACAGGTCCTGGTTGGTGGCAAGCGAGCCGGTCGAGTCGGTGAAGCCTTCGATCAGCACATTGCGCTCCGGATACTCGCGCATCACCGCAGCCAGTTGCTCGACCCGGGCGAGCGCGCCACTTCGCAGTTCGGCACGCCCGACGTCGAAGAGCACGTCGGAGAAGGTCACCACCAGACCGCGCTGGGTGTCCTTCGCCTGCAGCTCCCGCAACCGGGCCGCCAGCTGGTCCGCCCGCTGCTTTTCCTGCTCGGCCTGCATCTGTGCGGTCGTCGCCTGCATCTGCGCGGTCGTTGCCTGTGCCTGCGCACTGTCGGTTCGTCTGCGGCTGGCTTCCAACTGGATCGCGTCCCGCTCGCTTGCAGCCTGCTCGATTGCCCGCTCGGTTTCCCGGCGCTGGGCCGAGGTTACGGCGAGATCGACTTCACGCTGGGCGACATAGGCGAGATGGTCGACCTCGACGCGATCCTCGCCCTTGCGCCACGCCCCCTCCGCCCGCTGCAGCGCGACGTTGGCGCGGTCCATTTCGGCAGCCGACAGCTCGGCGCGAGCCGTATTGGCACGCGCCTGGTCGAAAGCGCTGCGCGCGCCGGACAACCGGTCATTCGGCTGCGGCGTGCTGGCGCAGGCCGACAGGACGGCGACCGTGCAAAGCGCCGGCAGGAACCTGCGCAGTCCGTCCATCGACCGGGTCGCCGGGGCGGCTGTGCGTGATGACATTTTCATTGTTGTTCTCCTAGCGGTTCGGTTGTGCAGCAGCCTCGCCACGCAGGGCTTTCAGGGTGTTGTCGATCTCCAGCTTCGCCTGCCTTGCCTTGGCGAGCCGGGTCCTCTCTTCAGCCAGTTCGGCAGCCACCCTGGCCTGCTCGGCGGCCCGCCGGGCCGGGCGGAACTCCTCGGCTGCCTGCGCACGCTCCGCGACCGTCAACCGATCCTGGGCTTCGCCCATCTCCGACGGCGCCAGTTGTCCAGCGCCGGCGCGACGGGCATTTTCGACGGCAGCCCGAGCGGTGGCCATCTCGCCGGCCGGATTGGGCACGGACGCGCAGGCCGAGAGCCCCAGGGTCCCGGCGACCGACAGCGCCAGGAGCGTTCTTTTGAAGGTCAAGCCAACTGGGAAGGACAGGGCGTCCATCGCGATTTCTCCGTTCGTTTTCAAGCCGAATCCCGGGATCGGGAGAGCGCAGTATGACCCCAGGAGCACGCAATCCACGTGCCTTGGGCACCAGAAAGCAACACAGTAGAATGACGGCTGTATCCACCAGGCGTGAGAACGTCGGCTGTCCCATGGCTGTCTTTACCGTCGTTGCGCAGGACCAGATCGCCAGTTGGGTTGCGGGCTATGACGTCGGCCCCCTCAGGAGGATCCAGGGCATCCCACAAGGCGTCGAGAACACCAACTATTTCGTCGATACCGATCGCGGCGCGTACGTGCTGACGCTGATCGAGCGTATCCCCGTCCAGGAGGTGCCTTTCTACCTCCGGCTGATGAAGCACCTGGCGACCAAGGGCATCCCCTGCCCCGACCCGGTAACAGACGAGCGGGGAAGGCTGTGGAGCCTGCTTGCCGGCAAGCCCGCCACCCTGGTCACCCGCCTGCGGGGATCACCGGTGGCCCATCCGTCTCCTGCCGACTGCGCCACCGTCGGCGCCTTGCTCGCCCGGATGCACCGGGCGGCTGAGGATTTCGGCCCGGCGCCGGCCAACAGCCGCGGATTGCAGTGGTGGCCGGTGGCCTTTGCCGCGCTGAAGGACGAACTCGCCCCGGCCCAGGTCAGCCTGATCGCGGATGAACTGAAGGAACAGCAGGACTACGCGGCAAGCGCTGGCTATCGGCGCCTGCCGGCGTCGGCGGTCCATGCCGACTGCTTCCGCGACAACGTGCTGATCGACTTGCAATCAGGCCCGGCGGTCATCGACTTCTATTTCGCCTGCGAGGACAAATGGATCTTCGACCTGGCGGTGGCGTGCAACGACTGGTGCGTCGAAGCGGACAGCGGAGAATTGGCCGCAGACCGCACCGCCGCGCTGCTGGGAGGCTATCGGTCGGTACGCCTGCTGAAGGGGACCGAGCAGGCGGCATGGCCGATGATGCTGCGCGCCGCCGCCCTGCGGTTCTGGTTGTCGCGGTTGTATGATCACTTCCTGCCTCGCGACGCCGAGGTGTTGAGCCCCAAGGATCCGCGCTGGTTCGAGCGGATCCTCCACGCCCGCCGCACCGGGGCAACGGAAATCGTCTGATGCAGGTACGTCGAGTCCCCGCGCTGGCTGGCTGGCGCTGGGTCACAGAAGGTTTTGCGATTCTGGCCGCCTCTCCCCTGCCGCTGATCGCAACCGGCATCCTGATGCTCTTCAGCCTGCTGGTGGTGTCCGCGTTGCCGACGGTGGGCGACTTCCTGCCGCTGGTGCTGTCACCCGCGCTCTCCTTCGGCTACCTGCAGGCCATCAGGCTGACGCAGGACGGCCAGCGGCCGCCGCCGTCGACGCTGTTCAGCGGGCTGCGCCCGGGAGCCGGCGCCGTCATGCGGTCGTTGCTCCTCATCGGGCTGATCAACGCCACGGCGTCGGCGTTCGCCCTGTCGGCCACCGTCCTGATCGACGGAGGCGAGTGGCTGCGCATGCTGATGCGCGTGCAGGAAACGCCTGGGAAGCAGGTGGAACCGTCGACGGTCTACGCGGCGCTGACCTTCATGATCCTCTATGCGCCGCTTCAGGTCGCGCTCTGGTATGCGCCCCTGTTCGCCGGGCTGCACCGCACGCCGGCGCTCAAGGCGCTGGTCTTCAGCGCGGTGGCCGTCTGGCGCAACAAGGCCGCCTTCGTGATGTACTTTGCCGGCTGGTTTGCCGTCGCGATCGGGCTGACGATGCTGGTCCAGGTCCTTGTCGTCCTGGTCCCCGCCAGCCTCGGTCCGCTGGTCATGGCGCCGGCCCTCCTGCTGCTGATGGCCGCGCTCTACTGCTCCTTCTGGCTGAGCTACCGGGACACCATCGATCCGATCGCAGTGGACACGCCGCCGTAGAAGGATGTCGGCGATCAGGCGCCGGCCAGCGCCTGGGCCTCCGGCGACGGGGTGACTTCCTCGGTCGTGGCGCGGCGCAGTTCGCGGCGTTGGGAGAAGTCGTAGTAGCGGCCGCGGTGGACAGTGGCGGTGTTGTCCCAGATCACCAGGTCCCCCACGCGCCAGCGGTGCTGGTAGACGAACTGGCGCTGGGTGGCGTGCAACGCGTAGTGGACCGCGGTGAGATCGTCGACCTGGCGCTTGCGCCAGTCCGGCAGCGCGTCGTGGGCGGCGCGCAGGTCGGCAAATTCTGTTTCGCCGCCTTCGGGAGGCACCACCACCGCGCAGAGCATCGAATATTTCGCCCGCGGCCGCTGGAAGGAGCTGTCGCTGTGCCACAGCTGGTTGGCGACATTGCCGACGATCTTGGCGTGGGCGCGCTCGGCAACATCCCCCTCCTCTGTGCCGCTGGCTTCGGCGCCCGGGCGGGTTGCACAGGCTTTGCCGGACTGCTCGTCCGGCTGCTCCGCAAACGGTTTCAGATGCAGTGCCATGATCGCAGTCCTCCTCGGTTCACCTTGATGCCGGCGGTCCTGACCACCCTGTTCAACTTGTCGATCCGGAGCAGCCGTCATACCGGCTCCAGCTTCGCGGTCGACAACGCCAGCCATTTTGAACCATGCGCGGCGAATTTCACCTGCACCCGGGCATCATCGCCGTGCCCCTCGACGCCGGTGACAACGCCTTCGCCGAAGCGGGCGTGCGAGACACCCTGGCCGATGCGGAACCGCGCGTCGCGCGCGGCACCGAGGCCGGCAGGAATTTCGTTCTCCCGCCAGGCGCTCGAGCCGGCGTAGCTGGTGGCCCGGGTGGCAACCGGACTGGAGGGAAAGCTGCCGCCGCGGGTGCCGCCGAACCGGTTGGAACCCCCGCCGCCACCGTAGCCCGCGCCGCCCTGGCCGCCGCTGTACCCCGCGTTGTAGCCCGCGCCGTAGCCGTTGAAGCCGCGCTGCCTGCCGCGCGCGGTGAGCCACTTCAGGTCCTGTTCCGGCAATTCGTCGATGAAGCGCGACTTGAGGTTGTAGCGGGTCTGGCCGTGCAGCAGGCGGGTCTGTGAAAACGACATGTACAGCCGCTCGCGCGCCCGGGTGATGGCGACGTACATGAGGCGCCGCTCCTCCTCCAGCCCGTCGGCTTGCGCGGCCGAGCTGTCATGCGGAAAGAGCCCTTCTTCCAGGCCGGTCACGAACACCGCGTTGAACTCGAGGCCCTTGGCAGCGTGCACGGTCATCATCTGGATCTAATCCGTGCCCTCGCCGGCCTGGCGCTCGCCGGACTCGAGCGAGGCATGCGCGAGAAAACCCGCCAGCGGCGACAGCGCGATCTCCGCCACGCCGGGGGCCACCGGTGCGTCTTCGACATCGGCCACGTCGGCGCGCGAAACGCGTTGCGCCTCGCGCCCGTCCGCCGCGCCCGCGAGGCCGACGCTGGCGGGGACATTGCGGTCGACACCGTTCTCGCTCAGGTAGGCAGCCGCCGCATTGACGAGTTCCCGAAGGTTTTCGATCCGGTCCTGGCCCTCCCGCTCGGTCTTGTAGAAGGCGACCAGGCCGCTCAGTTCCAGCACATGGTCGATCGATTCGGTGAGCGGCAGTCCCTGCGCCTGGCTGCGCAGGCGTTCCATCAAGGCCACGAACTGGGCGAGCTTGGTGCTTGCCGCACCGCCGACCAGCGGCACCGCGCGGTACAGGCTGATGCCGTGGGCGCGCGCCTGGTCCTGCAGCATCTCCATCGTGCGCGCGCCGATGCCACGCGCCGGCAGGTTGACCACCCGCAGAAAGGCGGTGTCGTCGTCGGTATTCTCCAGCAGTCGCAGGTAGGCCAGCGCATGCTTGATCTCCGCCCGCTCGAAGAACCGCAGGCCGCCGTAGACCCGGTACGGCACGGCGGCGGAGAACAGCGCGTGCTCGAGGATGCGGGACTGCGCGTTGGAGCGGTAGAGGATGGCGATCTCCGAGCGGCCACTGCCCTGTGCGATCAGGCTGCGGATCTCTTCCAGCAGCCACTGCGCTTCCTCGCTGTCCGTCAGTGCCTCGTAGATGCGCACCGGCTCGCCCTCGCCGGCGTCGGTCCAGAGGTCCTTGCCGAGGCGGCGGCTGTTCTGCCGGATCAGGTGATTGGCGGTGTTGAGGATGTGCGCATGGGAGCGGTAGTTCTGCTCCAGCTTGATCAGATTGTCGCGGGCATAGTCGCGCTCGAACCCCGCCATGTTGCCGACATTGGCGCCGCGAAAGGCATAGATCGACTGGTCGTCGTCACCGACCGCGAACAGCGTCGTCTGCGGGCCTGCCAGCAGCCTCAGCCAGCGGTACTGCAGGTCGTTGGTGTCCTGGAACTCGTCGACCAGGATGTGCCGGAAACGGGCCTGGTAGTGCTCGCGCAGCGGCTGGTTCCGCTGCAGCAGCTCGTAGGAACGCAGCAGCAGTTCCGCGAAGTCCACCACGCCCTCGCGCTGGCACTGGTCGTCGTAGGCGCGGTAGAACTCGACCATCTTCGCGCTGTAGTCGTCGACGATTTCCACTGCATCCGGCCGCCTGCCCTCCTCCTTCTCGCCGTTGATGAAGTACTGGACGTTTCGCGGCGGAAACTTCTGGTCGTCGACGTTCAGGCCGCGCAGCAGGCGCTTGATGGCGGCAAGCTGGTCCTGGCTGTCGAGGATCTGGAAGGACTGCGGCAGGGCCGCGTCCTGATGGTGGGTGCGCAAGAAGCGGTTGCACAAACCATGGAAGGTGCCGACCCACATGCCGCGGGTGTTGATCGGCAGCATCGCCGAGATCCGCACCAGCATCTCCTTCGCTGCCTTGTTGGTGAAGGTGACGGCAAGCACCGCCGCCGCGCTCACCTGCCCCGTGGAGATGAGCCAGGCCAGCCGGGTGGTCAGCACCCGCGTCTTGCCACTGCCCGCGCCGGCGAGGATCAGCGCGTGTTCCGCCGGCAGCGTCACCGCAGCGAGTTGC
The DNA here is from genome assembly GCA_013813615.1 of Lautropia sp. Lineage (GTDB taxonomy): Bacteria > Pseudomonadota > Gammaproteobacteria > Burkholderiales > Burkholderiaceae_E > Lautropia. The sequence goes on from JACCRJ010000054.1 coordinate 6,282, forward strand.
TGCGGATTGAGGTTGGCGAGGAGATCGGGCATGACTGTAATTTTACACAGTAGGGCGCCTGGTCCGCGCTCGCTGCCGCCTGCGCAGCCTTATGCCTCCTCGTCTGATGCCTTCGATTCCTCGGGATCCGGCGATCTGCTGCGTGACACCAGGTAGGCGGTCAGCAGCCCCAGCAGGATCGCCCATTCCAGCGAGATGGCGACGGTGGCGACGCCGGTCACCGTCAGGATCGCCCGCTCGCCCCAGTCCGCGCGCCAGCTGCTGCCCCAGATGTGGCGGATACCGTCGAAGTCGATCAGCCGCCAGGCCACCACCAGCAGCAGCCCGGCGATCACCGGCAGGGCCAGAAAGCCGGCAAGCGGCTTGACCAGGGTCAGTATCGCCACCAGCCAGATCGCTGCAGAGGCGGCTGCGAGCGGCGTGCGTGCGCCGCTGGCGATGTTGACCCCCGAGCGGTTGAAGGAGCCGCTGGTGGGGTAGGCTGAAAAGAAGCTGCCGGCGATGTTGGCCAGTCCCTGGCCGATGAACTCCTGGTTGCCGTCGACACGCTCGCCGGCGCGCAGAGCCAGCGACTTGGCGATCGCCGATGCCTCGGTCAGCCCCAGCAGCGTCATCACCAGCGTCGCCGAGAACAGCGCCCGCATCGAGTCCACCGTCAGCGCCGGCACCTGGAATGCCGGCAGAGCACTCGGCAGAGGCGGCACCATCTGCACCACCGCCTGCGCTGGCCACATGGTCTGCAGGAGCCAGGCGGCGAACGAGCCGAGGATGACGCCGACCAGCATCGCCGGCACGCGCCGGTTCCACGGACCCCAGGCGACGATGACGAGCAGGGTGAGGATCCCCAGTCCGACCGAGATCCAGTCGATGGCACGAGCCTGCTCGAGCAGCGCAAGCAAGGTCGACAGGATCGAAGCGCCGCGCGGCGCGCTGATACCGGTGAGCACCGGAATCTGCGAGTTGATGATCAGCAGCGCCACGCCAGCCGTGAAGCCGACCACCACGGAATGAGGCACCTTGTCGATCCAGCGCCCGAAGCGGATCAGCCCGAGCAGCAGCTGCAGCAGGCCGACCAGCAGGCAGAGCACCAGGACCAGGTCGACGTAGGCGCGGCTGAAGGGTTCCGCGAGCGGCGATATCAGGAAGGCGGTGGTCAATGAAATGGCATTGGCGGGCCCGGTCACCATCAAGCGGCTCGACCCGAACAGCGCGGCGACGAAGCACGGCACCATGGCGGCGTAGAGCCCGTACTGGATCGGCATACCGGCCAGCGTGGCATACGCGATCGCCTGGGGCAGCACCACCACCGCACCAGTCAGCCCGGCCATCAGGTCGGCCCTGATCGTCTGCGGATCACGCCACTGGCTGCGCCAGCGGAGGAAAGGAAGGAATCGGTTCAAGCGGTCGTGGATCGGTTCAGTCGGCCTGGCCCGCCAGTGCGCAGAAACGCGCCAGATCGACATTGCCGCCACTGACCAGCACGCCGACGCGGCGCCCCCGCATCGGCAATACCTGTTCGAGTGCGGCAGCGGCTGCGAGGCAACCGGTCGGCTCCACCAGCAGCTTCATGCGCGAGGCGAAGAACTTCATCGCCGCGACGAGCTGCCGGTCATCGACGGTGATGATCTCCCTCACCAGTCGCCTGATGATGTCGAAGGTGATCGCGCCGGGCGCGTTGGTCTGGGCTCCGTCCGCGATGGTGCGCGGCGTCTCTATCCTCACGATCTCGCCCCGGCTGACCGACTGCTGGACGTCGTTGCCGGCTGCCGGCTCGACGCCGATCACCGCGCAGGACGGCGAGAGCACGCTTGCTGCGAGGGCGCAGCCGGAGATCAGCCCGCCGCCGCCGACCGGCACCAGCAGGATGTCGAGCTCGCCCACCTCCTCGAACAGCTCCTTGGCGGCGGTCCCCTGCCCGGCGATCACGTCGCGGTGGTTGAACGGCGGGATCAGGGTCAGGCCCTGCTCCTCGGCGAGCTCGCGGCCCAGCGCCTCGCGATCCTGCGTGTACCGGTCATAGGTCACGATCCGCCCGCCGTAGCCACGGGTCGCCTCGACCTTCTGCGCCGGTGCGTCCAGCGGCATCAGGATCGTGGTCGGCACCGACAGCAGGTTGCCGGCCAGCGCAATCGCCTGGGCATGGTTGCCGGAGGAAAAGGCGACGACGCCGGCCCGCCTCTGCGGCGGCGCCAGTTGCGAAATCGCGTTGTAGGCGCCGCGGAACTTGAAGGCGCCGACGCGCTGCAGGTTCTCGCACTTGAAGAACAGGCTCGCGCCGAGCAGGCGGTCCGCCGTCGCCGACGTCACCACCGGCGTGCGATGGGCGACCCCTGCCAGACGTGCTGCCGCACTTTCCGCATCGCGATAGGTCGGCATGGTGGCGTCGCGTGCCGCCGGGCCGGATCGGGGGGCTTGATGATTCACCGCGTCTCCTGATGGCATACGGCGGCGATTATGAGTTAAAACGCCGTCTGCGCCGGCTGCCCGATCGGAGCGGACCGCGCGGAAAAGCATAAAATCCCGGCTTTCGCGCGGAATCGAGAATGGAAGAACGCTACAACCCCGGCCGGATCGAGAAGGATGCCCAGGAGTACTGGTCGAGCATCGATGCGTACCGTGCGGTGGAACACGACCCGCGCTTCCCCCAAGGCAAGTTCTACGCGTGCTCCATGCTGCCCTACCCGTCCGGCATCCTGCACATGGGGCACGTGCGCAACTACACCATCAACGACGTGATGCACCGCTACCTGCGCATGAAGGGCTTCAACGTCCTGATGCCGATGGGATGGGATGCGTTCGGCCTGCCGGCGGAGAACGCGGCAATGAAGAACCGCGTCGCGCCGGCCCGATGGACGTACGACAACATCGCCTACATGAAGCGGCAGATGCAGCCCCTCGGCCTGGCGATCGACTGGTCGCGGGAGCTCGCCACCTGCACACCCGAATACTACAAGTGGAACCAGTGGCTGTTCCTCAAGATGCGTGAGCGCGGCGTGGCCTATCGCAAGTTCGGCACCGTCAACTGGGATCCGGTCGATCAGACGGTCCTCGCGAACGAGCAGGTCATCGACGGTCGCGGCTGGCGCTCCGGCGCGCCGGTGCAGAAGCGCGAGATCCCGATGTACTACCTGCGCATCACCGACTACGCGCAGGAACTGCTGGACCAGGTCAATCAGCTGGAGGGCTGGCCGGAGCGGGTGCGCCTCATGCAGACCAACTGGATCGGTCGTTCCGAGGGCGTGCGTTTCGCCTTCGCGCACGATATCCGGGATGGCGCCGGGCAGTTGGTCGACGACGGCCGGATGCATGTCTTCACCACCCGCGCCGACACCATCATGGGCGTGACCTTCGTGGCGGTGGCGCCGGAGCATCCGCTGGCAGCGGTGGCCGCCGCCGCGGATCCGGCGGTGGCGACCTTCGTGGAGAGGGCGAAAGCCGGCTCCGCCATGGAGGCCGACCTGGCGACGATGGATAAGGAGGGTATCCGAACCGCCCTTGCCGTCACCCATCCGCTGACCGGACAGCGCATACCCGTCTGGGTCGGCAACTACGTCCTCATGAGCTACGGTGACGGCGCGGTGATGGGCGTGCCGGGACATGATGAACGGGATTTCGCCTTCGCGCTCAAGTACGGCCTGCCGATCCGGCAGGTGGTGGCGGTGGCGGGGGAAACCTTCTCGGACCGGGAGTGGCAGCCCTGGTACGAGGAGAAGCAGCGCGGCGCCTGCGTCAACTCCGGCCGGTACGACCGGCTCTCCTCGAAGGCAGCGGCCGACGCGGTGGCCGCCGACCTGGTGCAGCTGGGCGTCGGCGAGAAGCGCGTCCAGTGGCGCCTGCGGGACTGGGGCATCTCCCGCCAGCGGTACTGGGGCACGCCGATTCCCATCATCCATTGCCCGGCGTGCGGCGAGGTTCCGGTGCCCTATGAAGCCCTTCCGGTGGTGCTGCCGGAGGACCTGGTGCCGGACGGCAGCGGCAATCCGCTCCTCAAGAGCGAGTCGTTCCTTGCCTGCGAGTGCCCGTCCTGCGGCAAGCCGGCGCGCCGCGAGACCGACACGATGGACACGTTCATCGACTCGGCCTGGTACTACATGCGCTATTGCTCGCCCGGCAGCCGGGAGGCGATGGTGGATACGCGCATCGGCTACTGGATGCCGATGGACCAGTACATCGGCGGCATCGAGCATGCGGTGCTGCATCTGCTCTACGCGCGCTTCTGGACCAAGGTGATGCGCGACCTCGGGCTGGTTGCGTTCGACGAGCCCTTCACCCGGCTGCTTTGCCAGGGAATGGTGCTCAACCACATCTACCAGCGCAAGAGCGCCAAGGGCGGCGTCGAATACTTCTGGCCGGAGGACGTGGAGAACCTTTACGGCGACGGCGGCCGGATCGCCGGGGCGCGCTTGAAATCCGACGCCTCGCTGGTGGATTACGCCGGCGTTGGCACCATGTCCAAGAGCAAGAACAACGGGGTCGACCCGCAGGCGCTCATCGACCGCTACGGCGCGGACACGGCGCGCCTGTTCGTGATGTTCGCGAGTCCGCCGGAACAGACGCTGGAATGGTCCGATTCCGGCGTTGAAGGCGCCAGCCGTTTCCTGCGGCGTCTCTGGTCCTTCTGCCACGGCCGGCAGCAGACGCTGCGCGAGGCGCCGGGCCGGCTGGACGCGAAAGCCGCCTCCGCGGCGATGCACGACCTGCGCTTCGAGATCCACACCGTGCTGCGCCAGTCCGCCTACGACTACGAGCGCAAGCAGTACAACACCGTCGTGTCGGGTGCGATGAAGATGCTCAACGCGCTCGACGCGGCTGCGCAGGCTGCGCCTGCCGGGGCCATGCCTGCCGCCGACGCCGCCGTGCTGCGGGAGTGCACGTCGGTCCTCGTGCGCAGCCTCTATCCGGTGGTGCCGCATATCGCCCATGCGTTGTGGCAGGACCTGGAGTTGGGCCGGTCCGCCGCCGGCGCTGTCGACATCATCGACGCGACCTGGCCGGAAGTGGACGAAAGCGCACTGGTCCGCGACACGCAGGTACTGGTGCTGCAGGTCAACGGCAAGGTCCGCGGCTCGCTGCAACTGCCGGCGGATGCGGACCGCGCCCACATCGAGCAGTTCGCCGCTGCCGCGCCGGAGGTGCTTCGCCTGGCCGCGGGACGTTTGCCCAAGCGCATCGTCATCGTTCCCGGCCGGCTGGTCAACGTGGTGGTCTGAGCATGAAGCCGACTGCACCCGGCGCCGCCCGCAGGTCCCTGGTCGCACTGGCGGCCGCCGCTGCCTTGACCGCCGGCCTCGCGGGCTGCGGTTTTCACCTGCGCAGCAACCGGGACCTGCGCTTCTCCACCCTGTACTCGGGCTTCTCGCGCACTTCGGCCGTCGGGGAGGAGTTCCGTCGCGAACTCGTTCGGACCACTTCCACCAAGCTGGTGGGGCAACCGGACCAGGCCCAGGTCGTTCTGCAGGTCCTCGGCGAGAGCCGGGAGCGCGACATCGTCGCCTATTCGGCAGTCGGCCGGCCGCGGGAGTACGAACTGCGCCTGAGGCTGCAGTTCCGCGCCACCGACGGCGGCGATCGCGAATTCATCCCGCCGAGCGAGATCATCCTGCGCCGCGACATCAGCGCCGCCGACAACCAGTTGACAGCGCGCGTCGACGAGGAGGCGCTCCTGTACCGGGACATGCAGAAGGACATGGTGCAGCAGTTGCTGCGCCGGCTCGCGACCATCAGGATGACGCCTTGAAGCAAGCGCCGGGCGCACGACCGTCATGAGCCGCATCAGCACCGTCGAGCAGCTGTCCAGATCGCTGGCGAAGGGGCTGCCCCCGATCACCTGGATCAGCGGCGACGAGCCGCTGCTCGTGCTGGAGGCGGCCGACAGCCTGCGCTCCCGTGCCAGGGCGTCGGGTTTCGGCGAACGTCAGGTGCTGGAAGTCGGCGCGCATTTCGATACGTCGCTGTTGCTCGAGCAGACCCGGTCGCTGTCGCTCTTCTCCGAGCGCAAGCTGGTCGACGTGAGGCTGGCGGGCAAGCCGACCAAAGATCTCGGCGAGGCGCTGCACAAGGCCGCCGGTCTGCTCGGCGACGATTGCCGCGTCCTGCTGACCAGTGCAAGACTGGAGCGCACCACCCTGAACACCGCCTGGTTCAACGCGCTGGCATCGGCGGTCCTGCTGCTGGAGTTGCCGAAAGTAGAGCGCGATCGGCTGCCGGAGTGGCTGGCCGGACGTCTTTCAAGCCAGGGCCAGCGGGGGAGCCGCCAGATCCTGGCGCTGATCGCCGATCGCACCGAAGGCAACCTGCTTGCGGCCCACCAGGAGCTGCAGCGCTTGGCCCTCCTGCTGCCGCCGGGAGATCTGGATCTCGCGCAGGTGGAGACGATCGTCCTCGATTCCGCGCGCTACGACATCTTCGGACTGATCGACACGGCGCTGCTCGGCCAGACCGCGCGCGCGCTGCGGATGGTGGATGCGCTGCGCGCCGAAGACGCGGCCCTGCCGCTGCTCACCTGGGGGCTTGCCGACTGCCTGCGGCGCCTGCTCAAGGTGCGCCAGACCCTCGACGGCGGCCAGCCGATCCAGTCGGCCCTGCGCAGCGCCGCCGTCTTCGGCAAGCGGGAAACCTGCTTCCGGCAGGCGATCGGCCGCCTCGACGGTGGCGGACTGCTCCGGCTGCTGCGGGAGACGGCACATCTCGATAGAATGGCCAAGGGCGTGGGAGGGCTCGCTGGCACCGGCGCGCCGGCCGCTTTCGGCGGCAGCGATCCCGACAGCCAGTGGGCAGCGGTGGAGCGGATCGTCATCGGGCTCTGCGGCATGGCCCGCCTCGCCGCCTGAAGCCGCGCCGGCAGCACCAGGGATAGCATGAACACCATCGACACCGCCGTCTACATGGCCGACCTCGGCTTCCGCGCCCGCGCCGCCAGCCGCGAGACCGCGCGCGCCGGCACGGCGGCCAAGGACGGGGCACTGCGCGCCATTGCGCGGCGCCTGCGCCAGCAGGCTGACGCGCTGGTGGAGACGAACCAGTTGGATCTCGACGCCGCCCGCAAGGCCGGCAACGATGGTGCTTTCGTCGACCGGCTTGCCCTCACCCGCAGCACCGTCGAGCAGATGGCGGCCGGTCTCGAGCAGATCGCGCAGCTGCCGGACCTGATCGGCGAGATCAGCGAGCTTCGCCAGCGTCCCAGCGGCATTCAGGTAGGACGGATGCGGGTGCCGCTCGGCGTCATCGGCATCATCTACGAATCGCGGCCGAACGTGACCGTGGACGCAGCCGGCCTCTGCATCAAGTCCGGCAACGCCACCATCCTGCGCGGCGGCTCGGAAGCCATCCAAAGCAATCGCGCGCTGGCGGAACTGATCCGGCAGGGACTCGAAGAAGCAGGCCTGCCGGCAGACGCGGTGCAGCTGGTGGCCACGACCGACCGGGCCGTGGTCGGCAGCCTGATCACCAGCCCGCAGTGGGTGGATGTCGTCATCCCGCGCGGCGGCAAGTCGCTGATCGAGCGGATCGCCACACAGGCGCCGGTACCGGTGATCAAGCACCTGGATGGCATCTGCCACGTCTTCATCGACGAGTCGGCGAACACCAGGATGGCCATCGAGGTGGCCGACAACGCGAAGACCCAGCGCTACTCGCCCTGCAACGCCATGGAGACGCTGCTGGTGGCAACAGCCGCGGCACCTCGCGTGCTGCCTGAGCTCTGCCGGATCTACCAGCAGAAATCCGTGGAACTGCGCGGCGACGAAGCCACCTGCAGCCTCCTCACGCAGCATGGCATCGCCTGCAAGCCGGCGTCGGACGAGGACTGGCGCACGGAGTACCTCGCGCCGATCCTGTCGATCCGGATCCTCGGCGGCATCGACGAGGCGATCGCGCACATCAACGAGTACGGCTCGAATCACACCGACGCCATCGTCACCAGCGATCATGCCCATGCGATGCGTTTCCTGCGCGAGGTGGATTCCGCGTCGGTGCTCGTCAACGCGTCGACGCGCTTCGCAGACGGCTTCGAGTTCGGGCTCGGCGCGGAAATCGGCATCTCCACGGACAAACTGCATGCGCGCGGTCCGGTCGGCCTCGAAGGCCTCACGTCGCAGAAGTTCGTGGTGCTGGGCAGCGGTCAGATCAGGACCTGATGAGTTATCTCTGGATCAAGACGGCGCACATCGTCTTCGTCACCAGCTGGTTCGCCGGCCTCTTCTACCTCCCGCGGATCTTCGTGAACCTGGCCATGGTCTCGCCTGGATCGACCGCCGAGAAAGCGCGGCTCATGCTGATGGCGGGCAAGCTCTACCGGTTCATGCTGCCGCTGGCGCTGCTGGCGCTGGCCAGCGGCGTCTGGATGTGGCTCGGCTACGGCGTGGGACGCGGCCCGGACAGCGGCTGGATGCATGGGAAACTCGGCATCGTCCTGCTGCTGGTGGGTTATCACCATGCCTGCGGGCGACTGCTGCGCGGCTTCGAGGGCGACCGCAACCGCCGCAGTCACCGCTGGTACCGGGTGTTCAACGAGGTACCCGTATTGCTGCTGGTGGCTGCGGTGACGCTGGTCGTCGTCAAGCCCTTCTGACGCGCTCCGGCTCACCGGCGGCGGGCGCGTCTCTTCGACAAGGGAACGGATCATGAAGACCATCGACTACTACTTCTCGCCATCATCGCCGTGGACCTACCTCGGCCACGACCGGTTCATCGCCGTCG
>JACCRJ010000090.1 GCA_013813615.1 Lautropia sp.
ATGCCGCGGCCGTTGTCCAGCACGGAGATGGAGTTGTCGGTGTGGATGGTGACGATGATCTCGTCGCAGTGCCCGGCAAGCGATTCGTCCACCGAGTTGTCGACCGCTTCGAACACCAGGTGATGCAGCCCGGTGCCGTCGGAGGTGTCGCCGATGTACATGCCTGGGCGCTTGCGGACGGCCTCCAGTCCTTCCAGGATCTGGATGGACGTCGAATCGTAGTCGGAAGACGCCGGCTTCGGCGCCGACGGAATCAGCTTGTCGTTGGTCTCAAGGGGCACGGGAACTGCGGATGTGTTCGTCGTATCAGTCATTGAATTGCTTTAGATCCTCATCGGCATGATCACGTACTTGAAGGTCTCGTCGCCCGGGAGGCTGATCAACGCGCTGGAGTTCGAATCCCCGAACTCCACCTTGACGACGTCGACCTTCAGGTTGGCGAGCACATCGAGCAGGTAGGACACGTTGAAGCCGATGTCCAGCGGCGCATCGTTGTAGTCGACGTCGAGTTCCTCGGTCGCCTCTTCCTGCTCGGCGTTGCTGCTCTGGATCCGCAGCAGCGACGGTGCGAGGCTCAGCCGCACGCCCTTGAACTTCTCGTTGGTCAGGATGGAGGCTCGGCTGAGCGCGGCGGAGAACTGCTCGCGGTTGATGGCGATGGCCTTGCTGTAGCCGGTCGGTATCACGCGCTGGTAGTCCGGGAACTTTCCCTCCACCAGTTTGGTCACGAACTCCACTTCGCCGAAGCTGATGCGAATCTGGTGGCCGACCACCTGCACCAGCACCGGCTCTTCGCTGTCGCCGAGCAGCCTGAGAAGCTCGGTGACCGTCTTGCGCGGCATGATCACTTCCGCCGCTGCCGACGCCGCCTCATCCGCATGCGCGCAGAACGCGAGTCGGTGGCCATCGGTGGCGACGCTGCGGATGCCCTGCTGCCCCATCACCAGCAGCAGACCGTTCAGGTAGAAGCGGATGTCCTGCTGCGCCATCGCGAAGTGGACCATCTGCAGCAGGTGCTTGAGCTGCTTCTGCGGCAGGGTGGCTTCCGAGGTCACCTCGGTCGACACCGCCAGCGTGGGAAAGTCCGCCGCCGGAAGCGTCTGCAGCGCGAACCGGCTCTTGCCGGTGCTGATGGCGAGCCGGGTGCCGTTGAGGGCCACCGTGACCTCCGACTCCGGCAGCGCCCGCAGGATGTCCATCAGCTTGCGGGCGGAGACGGTGAGTGCCGCGGATTCGCTGCCCGACCCGATGGCCGCGCGCGTCTGCACCTGCATCTCGATGTCGGTGCCGGTGAAGGAAACGGTCTCGCCGTCCTTGCGGATCAGCACGTTGGCCAGGATCGGCAAGGTGTGGCGCTTTTCGACGATCCCGGCCACCGTTTGCAGCGGCTTCAGGATGGCGTCGCGCGAAGCTTTGATGATCTGCATGCGCTTTCCCTGGTTCTCTTATCTTTCTTTAATTGAAGATGATGTTGTTGTTGATGCTCCGCGACTTCCTGTGGATACCTGGCACGCGGCCAGTGGATCCCGGCATCGGCGCGGTGGACAGCCCGGTGCAGAATCGGTGACCGGGACGGCCCCCGATTGTGGAGAGATTGCGCAACCCGACGATTTCCGCGGTCTGTCCACAATCTGCCGGGCGCTTCTCCCCAGGGTTGCCCGCCGGTTGTTCACAGGAACTCCCGCAGGGTCTGGTCGAGCACGTGGATCTGGTGATTCAACTCCGGCTTGTGGCTTCTCAGCTCGCCGATCTTGCGCACCGCATAAAGCACGGTGGTGTGGTCCTTGCCGCCGAAAGCTTCGCCGATCTCCGGCAGGCTCTTCTGCGTGAGTTCCTTGGCCAGGTACATCGCCACCTGGCGAGGCAGCGCGATCTTGGCGGGCTTGCGCTTGGAGTACATGTCCGCCAGTTTGAGCTTGTAGTAGTCCGCTACCGTGCGCTGGATCAGCTCGATGGAGATCTGTCCGCGGTTGAACGAGAGGATGTCCTTGAGCGCTTCCTTGACCAGTTCCAGTTCGATCGGCTGGTTGCGGAAACCCGCGAAGTGCACGATCCGCTGCAGCGCGCCTTCCAGCTCCCGGACGTTCTGGCGGATGTGCTTCGCGACGAAGTAGGCGACCTCTTCCGGCAGCTTGATGCAGCCCTGCTCCGCCTTGCGCAGCAGGATCGCGACCCGCATCTCCAGCTCCGGCGGCTCGATGGCGACGATCAGGCCGGAATTGAAACGCGACACCAGCCGGTCGTCGATGTTGGCCAGCTCCTTCGGGTAGGTGTCGCTGGTGATCAGGATCTGGCGGTGGTCGGCAACCAGCGACTCGAAGACGTAGAAGAATTCTTCCTGCGACCGCTTCTTCTCCGACAGGAACTGGATATCGTCGATGAGCAGCAGGTCCAGCGACTGGTAATAGCGTTTGAAGGAGTCCACCGCTTCCCGGCGCACGGCAGACACCATGTCCTGGAAGAACTGATTGGCGGTGACGTACCGGATGGTGGCAGTCGGCTCCCGTTCCAGGATGGCGTTGCCGACCGCATGCATCAGGTGGGTCTTGCCGAGCCCGACGCCGCCGTGGATGAAGAGCGGGTTGTAGGCACCGCCGGGCCGGTCCGAAACCTGCAGGGCCGCGGCGCGGGCCAGGTCGTTCGCCTTGCCGGTCACGAAGCTTGTGAAGGTGAGGTCCGGGCTCAGCTTGGTGCGCTCGTCCGGCGGCCGCGAGCCGAGCGCGGAGAAGACGGTGGCCCTGCAGGGCGCGTTGTCTGTGTTGCCGACGCCGGCGGGGCCCTGGCCGGCACCCGGAACCGGGCCATGGCCTTCAGCACGTGTCCGCAATGCCGGCTGCGCCGAATCCTCCAGCCGATGGTCAGGATCTGCAAGGCCGTTGCCGGCCGCATCGCCGCGCGGCGGATGGCCCAGCACTTCGAACTGCACCGACACGTCCGGGTCGAACTGCTGCTGCAGGCTGGAGCTGATCAGGCGCAGGTACTGTTTGCGGACGACGTCCACCTTGATCTGGGTGGGCGCGCCCAAGCGCACGACCCGGCCGGCCGGGTCGAAGCCGAGAAATACCAGCGGTTTGATCCACGTGCGGAACGCCTCTTCTGAAAGCTTGGTCGAAAGCAAATCAGCGCATTCCTGCCATCTTTCCTGCATCTTTGGGCCAGCGAGAAGTCTTTGTTCTTGTCGAAGGAGGCCTGCGAGGCCGCCCTGCGCGCATCCGGCAGGCTAGACCTGCGGGTCTTCATGGAAGCCAATCGGGACTGTCGTTTCCAAGACTCCCGATTCTAACTTATCCACAGCACCGTCGATACCCGCGCGTTGACAGAAGCAGGCGAATCGAGTCGAATAGAAGGCTTTTCCGAAAAAATCTCTATCTATAGAAGTCAGTCATGAAACGCACCTATCAACCTTCCGTTTGCCGCCGAAAGAGAACCCACGGATTTCTGGTTCGCCAGAAGACACGCGGAGGCCAGGCGGTGATTCGCGCGCGCCGCGCAAAAGGGCGCAAGCGCCTGGCAGTCTGACGCGCTTGCAGGTGCCGTAGTCCTTTCAAGCGCAAACTGCACGCACGTCGGCGTCCGAGGTTTGCGCAGCGGTTTGAACTTCGGGATTTGAACAGCGCGTGCGGCTGATCGGCGCCTTCTTCGATTTGACGGACCGGTTTGCCCCGAGCACTGCCGCAGCCAGTCGCCGGGACAACGCCGCGGACGGGCGCAACGACAAGATACTGATCAGCGTCGCGAAGCGCCTCGTGCCTTCCGCGGTTCGGCGCAATACGGTGAAGCGGATCGTCCGGGAAGCCTGGCGGGCCGCGCTCCGGGATCAACCGGTGAGAGCCAGCATGCAGGAGGCGGTGCAGCAGGATGTGCAGCAGGAAGTGCAGGAATGCCTCATACGCCTCAAGCGCTACCCGGGAGCTCGGACGGAGCCCGGGCTAGCCACGATCAAACGGAGCTTGCGCGCGGATGCCGACCAGTTGTTTGCGACCTACCTGAACCGGCGCCCGGTGCGTCGGTCGATGCCGAACGCAGGTTCGAAGCCCTGATGAATGCCATCGAGCGCGTGGCCCGCTTTCCCGGCTTCCTTCTGATCGGCCTGGTCCGCGGCTATCGCTTGCTGGTCAGCCCGGTGCTCCCGCCGAGCTGCCGCTATTGGCCGAGCTGTTCCGAATACGCCATCGAGGCCCTGCGCAGCCATGGCGCCGCCCGCGGCAGCTGGCTCGCTGCAAGACGGCTCTGCCGGTGTCATCCCTGGTCAGCCGGGGGTGTCGACGAGGTTCCACCGGCTGGCTTGTCGAATAATCGCTGGCGGACCTGCATGAGCCCGTGCCACGACCCTTCGGATTCATCCTCCCCATGATGCAAACGCAACGAACGATTCTCTGGGTCATTTTCGTGATGTCCCTGCTTTTCCTCTGGGACAGCTGGCAGAAACATAGCGGTAAACCGTCGCTCTTCGGCGGCTCGGTGCCGGTGGCGCAGAAGCCCGGCCAGGGCGGCCCGACCGACCAGCTGCCGCAGGGTTCGTCCGCTGCCGACGCATCGATTCCCAC
>JACCRJ010000099.1 GCA_013813615.1 Lautropia sp.
CGTGCGCTCGCCCTGGCGCATCAAGGCGTCCGCAGTCAGCTTCGCCACTGTCAGCGCGCGACTGCTTCCGCCGATGCCGGCAGCCTCGATGCGAGCCTCGAGCGACTGGCTGCCCGACAGCTCGAGCGTGGCCCGCAGCGTCGCGTCCAGGTCGGTCGCGCCGAACACGTTCTGGTCGACGTCGAGGTTTGCACCACCCTTCAGGCTCAGCTCGCCGCTTGCTTGAGGCTGGATGCTCGCAAACTTCAGCTTCAATGTCAGCGGCGTGGTGACCTTGTCGGCGATCCTGCCGGCGTTCACGTCCAGACCATCAATGGTGATGGTGTTGCCCGCCTGGCGATCGGCAAACACCACGCGGGCGTTGGAGAGTTCGATCCCGCCGATCTCGAACCGCGAAAGCTTGCCGGCCGACGGGGCGGACGCGCCAGGAACAGCCGAAGAGGGTGAAGCCGAAGGCGGTGCAGCCGGGGCGGCCGCCTGCGGGGATTGCGGGGCGAACAGGTCATCGATGCTGAGGCGCCCGTCGGCACTGCGCTCGACGCGGGCCTGCAATCCATCGATCGTCACCTTGTCCGCGACGATCTCGCCGCGCAACAGCGGCATGACGGCGACACCGACCTTGGCGCTCGAGAGGCTGGCGGCCTGGCCGGTCCCACCCTGCTCCGACAGGGTCGAGGGCGGCAGGCTCAGCGCAATGCGCGGAAACAGCGACAGGCCAAGGTCACCGTCGATGCGCAGGCTGCGCTGATAGCGGTCCTGGACGTACTGCTCGATCTGCGGCTTGAACCGGTTGACGTCGACCAGCGTCACCAGCGCGATTGCCGCAATCAGTATCACGGCAACCATCACGCCGGCGCCGATCAAGATTTTCCGGACCATCAGCAACTCCGTTACCGCCGAAGCCGATTATCGCAGCTTGGGGCGGGAGGCTGCCGCCGCGGCATCGCCGCGCCGGCGAGGGGTCTTGCCTCCCACGATCGGCGCTACACTAAACTCCGAATCGAGTCCCTCGGCAGAACAATCACTACAGCCCCTACGCTGGACACAGGAGATAACCGGATGCAACGTCGTGACTTCCACATGGCCGCCCTTGCCTCGCTGCTCACCGCGCAAGGTTTTGCCGCCGGCCCCGCCCAGGCGCAGAGCCTGGGCAACCTGAAGATGATGATCCCGGCGAACCCTGGCGGCGGCTGGGACCAGACCGGGCGCAACCTGGCGGCGGCGATGCAGGCCGCCGGCGTCATCAGCGGTGCACAGTTCGAGAACAAGGGCGGCGCCGGCGGCACGCTCGGCCTCTCGCAGTTCATCAACAACGCCAAGGGAGACGGCAGCGCGCTGATGATGGGTGGCATGGTGATGGTCGGCGGCATCATCCTGAGCAAGTCGTCGGTGGACCTGACGATGGTCACGCCGGTCGCGCGGCTGACGAGCGAGTACGTCGTGATCGTCGTGCCGAGCGCTTCGCCGCACAAGACCCTGGGTGACCTGATGAAGGTCTTCAAGGCGAATCCGGGTTCTGTCTCCTGGGGCGGCGGCTCGGCTGGCGGCACCGACCACATCCTGGTCGGTCTTGCGGCACAGGAGATCGGGGCGGATACCGCCAAGATCAACTACGTGCCGTTCAAGGGCGGCGGCGAAGCGATCGCCGCCATCATCGGCGGGCATGTCACCGCCGGCGTGTCCGGCCTCGGCGAATTCGCGGAACAGATCAAAGGCGGCCGGATGCGCGCCCTGGCAGTCTCGGGTCCCGAGCCGGTGGAGGGCATACCCTCCATGAAGGAACAGGGGGTCAATGTCGTGCTGGGCAATTGGCGCGGCTGCTTCGGCGGCCCCGCCCTGAGCACCGCTCAGCGGGATGCGCTGGTCAAGGCGGTCAAGGCTGCCACCGAGACACCGGCCTGGAAGGAGACGCTCGCGAAATTCGGCTGGACACCCTGGTTCATGGGCGGCGACGAGTACAAGAAGTTCCTGGACGAGGACATCACCCGCGTCGGCGGGATCCTCGCCTCGCTGGGCCTGACCAAGAAGTCCTGATGCCCGTCGCAACCAGGCGCCGCCGCAGCCTGGCGGAGATCGCCGTGTCGCTGGCGGTGCTGCTGCTGGGCGTCGGCGTGTTCATCATCGGCACCAGCCTGTCCGGCAACCAGCGCTATGCACTCGTCGGCCCCGACATGATGCCGATCGTCGTCGGCGCCGGTCTGGTCCTGCTGGGCAGCTGGCTGCTGGCGGAATCGTTCAAGGGCGGCTGGCGCAATCCCGAACCCGACCTTCCGGAGGCCCGCGGCGACCATGCCTTCGCCGGCAGCGCCTTCCTCTGGGTGCTGGCCGGCCTGGCGGTGCAGATGGCGTTGATGCACACCGCCGGCTTCGTGATCGCCGCCGCAGGCCTGTTCCTCTGCGTTGCCAGGGGGTTCGGCAGTGATCGGCCGCTGCGCGACCTGGTCGGCGGACTCGTCATGGGCCTGGCAATCTTCCTGTTCTTCGTTCGGCTCCTGAACGTCAACCTGCCGGCGGGGCTCCTCAAGCCCCTGCTCGGCGCGGCTGGCATCTGACCCCGCGCCCGGCGCATCCCGCGAGTCGCCATGTCCGAAACCTTTGGTGCGCTCCTGCACGGTTTCAGCCTTGCGCTGGCGCCGCTGAACCTGTTGTGGGGCCTGATCGGCGTCACCCTCGGCACCGCCATCGGCGTGCTGCCGGGCGTCGGCCCCGCGCTGACGGTTGCGATGCTGTTGCCGCTCACCACCAAGCTGGAGCCGGTGAGCGCGCTGATCATGTTCGCCGGCATCTACTACGGTGCGATGTACGGCGGCTCCACCACCACCATCCTGCTGAACACGCCCGGCGAATCGGCCTCCCTGGCCACCGCGCTGGAAGGTAACAAGATGGCCAAGAACGGCCGCGCCGGGCCGGCGCTGGCGACCGCCGCGATCGGCTCCTTCGTGGCCGGCACGATCGCCACCGTGCTGCTGACCCTGCTTGCGCCGATCGTGGTGGAGATCGCCATCGCGTTCGGCCCGGCCGAATACTTCGCGCTGATGATCTTTGCCTTCGTCACCGTCGCTGCCGTTCTCGGCAGGTCCACGGTGCGGGGCCTGACCAGCCTCTTTGTCGGCCTGCTCTTCGGGCTGGTGGGCATCGACAGCCAGACCGGCCAGGCGCGCTTCGCATTCGGCGTGCCGGAACTGCTGGACGGAATCGACGTCGTGGTGATGGCAGTCGGCCTTTTCGCCGTCGGCGAGGCGCTCTACATGGCGGCGTACCAGAGCCGCAGCCGCAACGAACTGCAGGCGATCAGGGGCTCGTTGTGGATGTCCCGCAGCGACTGGAAGCGGTCCTGGCCCGCCTGGCTGCGCGCCACCGCCATCGGATTTCCGTTCGGCACCATCCCGGCAGGCGGTACCGAAGTGCCTACCTTCCTTTCCTATGCACTGGAAAAGAAGCTCACGAAGTTTCCGGAGGAGTTCGGCAACGGTGCGATTGAAGGCGTGGCCGGACCGGAAGCCGCGAACAACGCCGCATCCGCCGGCGTCCTGGTTCCCCTGCTGACACTGGGCATCCCGACGTCGGCGACTGCTGCGATCCTGCTGGCCGCATTCCAGAACTATGGCATCCAGCCGGGCCCCCTGCTCTTCGTGTCCCAGGCGGAACTGGTCTGGACGCTGATCGCAAGCCTCTATGTCGGCAATGTGCTCCTGCTCGTGCTGAACCTGCCGCTGATCGGCATGTGGGTGAAGGTACTGGAGGTGCCGAAGCCGCAGCTCTATGCAGGCATCCTTGTTTTCGCCTCGCTCGGCGCCTACAGCCTGCACCAGTCCCTCACTGACCTGCTCGTGCTGGCGGGCTTCGGCCTGCTTGGCTTCGTCATGCGGCGCCACGGTTTCCCGACCGCACCGGCGGTGATCGGACTGATTCTCGGGCCGATGGCGGAGACTCAGCTGCGCCGTGCCCTGTCCATCAGCCAGGGCGACATGACGGTGTTCCTCACCCGGCCGATCTCAGCCGGCTTCCTCGCGTTCACGGCGCTCCTTCTGCTGGCGCCGCTGATCTACAGCTACTACCGCAAGCGCCGCCCCGCCCCACCCGCGGGCTGAAAGGAGCCGGGCGCCGGGGGCGCCGACATTAGGAGCCTGTCCACCAGGGCAG
>JACCRJ010000100.1 GCA_013813615.1 Lautropia sp.
GGGTACGTGAAGGAAGCCTACTTCGACGACGACGTCTGGACCATCCGCTACCTGGTGGTCGACACCGGCACCTGGCTTACCGGCCGCAAGGTCCTGATCTCGCCGTACTCGATCAAGACGCCGCTTACCGAGGGCAACCTCCTGGATGTCAATCTCACCCGGGACCAGATCAAGGACAGCCCCGACATCGACACCCACAAGCCGGTTTCGCGACAGCACGAGCGCGACTACCTGACCTACTACGGCTATCCCAGCTACTGGGAAATGGGCGGCGTCTGGGGCACCATGGACTATCCGCTGTTCCCCTACGTTGAGGACCTGAAGAAGGATGCGCTCGCGGCGGAACACCAGCGTCCCGCAGCCTCCGGCAAAGCTGCGGCGCGGAACGAGGAGGACTCCCACCTGCGCAGCACGGCCGACGTGACCGGGTACGACATCCACGCAAGCGACGGCAGTATCGGTCACGTCGACGACTTCATCTTCGACGATGAGACCTGGACCATCCGCTATCTCGTCGTCGACACCGTCAACTGGTGGCCGGGCGGCAAACGGGTGCTGATCGCCACCCGCTGGAGCGACAGCATCGACTGGGAGCAGCGCGAGGTCACCACCTCGCTGAGCCGCGAGACCATCAAGAACAGCCCGGAATACGACAGCAGTCGCCTGCTCGACCGCCAGTACGAGGAGAAGCTGCACGAGGCGCATCAGCGCGCCGGGTACTGGGAATGACGGTCACCACCAGCGACCACCTGCTGGAGCGGCTGCGGGAGTGGGGCGTTCGGCGCATCTTCGGCTACCCCGGCGACGGCATCAACGGGCTGCTCGGCGCCTTCGATCGCGCCGGCGACGAGATGCAGTTCGTCCAGGCGCGCCACGAGGAACTGGCAGCGTTCATGGCTTGCGGCCACGCCAAGTTCACCGGCGAGGTGGGCGTGTGCCTCGCCACCTCCGGCCCGGGCGCTATCCACCTGCTCAACGGCCTCTACGATGCCAAGTCGGACCATCAGCCGGTGGTCGCCATCATCGGCCAGCAGGCGCGTGCGGCGCTGGGCGGGGACTACCAGCAGGAGGTCGACCTGCACAGCCTGTTCAAGGACGTCGCAGCGGAATACGTGCAGATGATCACCGTGCCGGCGCAGGTGCGGCACGTGGTGGACCGCGCGATGCGCATCGCCCTCGACCAACGCACGGTCACCTGCATCATCGTGCCCAACGACGTGCAGGAACTCGAGGCGGTGAAGACGCCGCCGCACGAGCACGGCACGGTACACACCGGGGTGGGGAGCACCGCCCGGGCGACGCTGCCGGATGCGGAAGACCTTGCCACCGCAGCCGAGATCCTCAATGCAGGCAAGCGCGTGGCCATCCTGGCCGGCGCCGGCGCACTGCATGCTGCCGAAGAACTCATCGAGGTCGCGGACCTGCTCGGGGCGGGTGTCGCCAAGGCACTGCTGGGCAAGGCGGCGCTCCCGGACGACCTGCCCTTCGTCACCGGCTCGATCGGCCTCCTGGGGACCCAGCCGAGCTGGCAGCTGATGAGCCGCTGCGACACGCTGCTGATGGTCGGCTCGAGCTTCCCCTACTCGGAGTACCTGCCGAAGGAAGGCAAAGCGCGCGGCGTGCAGATCGACCTGGACGGCCGCCGGCTCAGCCTTCGCTATCCGATGGAGCTGAACCTGGTCGGCGACAGCAAGGCAACACTGCGCGCGCTGATCCCGCACCTGAAGCGCAAGGCCGGGCGCGCCTGGCGCAGCGAAATCGAGGAGAGCGTCGCCAGCTGGTGGCGCGTCCTTGAGTCGCGGGCGATGAACGAGGCGAAGCCGATCAATCCGCAGCGCGTCTTCTGGGAGCTCTCCCCGCGCCTGCCGGACGACTGCATCCTCACCTGCGACTCCGGCTCGACAGCCGCCTGGTATGCCCGCGACCTCAGGATTCGCAGCGGCATGATGGGGTCGCTCTCCGGCGGCCTTGCCACGATGGGGCCGGCGCTGCCGTACGCGATCGCCGCCAAGTACGCGTATCCCGACCGGCACGTGATCGCCATCGTCGGCGACGGCGCCATGCAGATGATCGGCATCAACGCGCTGATCACCATCGCCGGGATCTGGCGGCGGCAATGGGGCAACCCGAAGCTGACGATCATGGTGCTCAACAACGGCGACCTGAACATGGTGACGTGGGAGCAGCGGGTGCTGGCCGGTGATCCCAAGTTCGAGGACTCGCAGGACCTGCCACTGTTTCCCTATGCCGAATACGCGCGCATGCTCGGGCTCGGCGGCATCCGGGTGACGGATCCGGCCCAGGTTGGCGCTGCCTGGGACGAGGCGCTGGCGGCGGACCGGCCGACGCTGCTGGAAATGGTCACGGACCCGGACGTGCCGCCGCTGCCCCCCAACTTCAGCGGCAAGCAAGCCCGCAGCTACCTCGCGTCGCTCGCACGCGGCGATGCCGATGCCCGCGGAACGGCTATCGCCACCGCCAAGGAATGGTGGAGCGGGCTTTTTCCGTCCCGATCGGGCTCCAGATGACGCCGCCTCCTAGAATGGGCGGATGACCGTCCATGACTTGATTCGCCGCCAGTTCGGCCTCCCGCTTACCGGCATCGACAGCCTCACTGCCAGCAAAGGCGAAGGTGTCTACCGGGCCGGCAGGGTCCGGGGCGTCTCCGGCAACGTGAGGGATGCGGCAGTCGGCGCGGTTGGCGGCGGTGGCGGCGGTGGCGCGGCTGAAGGCAGGACCGCCGACGTGGCGAATGGCAGTTGGGAACTGACCGCCGCCGTGGCCGGCAGCCACGGCGAAACCTATCGCACGACGGTCTCGCTCAGCCGGGACGAAGGAAGCCCCGCAGCCGCTGGTGCCTGCCTGAAGGCGAGTTCCGACTGCACCTGCCCCGCGGCGAGCCAGTGCAAGCACGGCGCCGCGACCCTGCTGGCATGGCTGCAGGAGCGAGAGCCGGGCGGAAACAACAGGAGTCTCGAGCCGAGCGTGGGGGCCGGCGGCGCCGCGCGGCAGCGGTCGCGTGACCTGTTCCGTCGCCAGCATGCGCTGCACTGGGCGCGGGAACTGAATTCCGTCAGGCTCAGCCTGTCGCAGCGGGCCGCGGGCCGTGCCGAACTCGCCTATGTGATGCAGCTCCAGGACCGGATGGCGCGGCTGTCGGTGTTTCGGATCCGGCAGCTGAAGAATGGCGAATACGCCCGCCCCGAGCGCTACCTCTCACTGACCGAGTCGGCGTTGAGCCCGCCGCCGTTCTGGGACGACGTCGATGCCGCCGTGTCGCTTTCGATGCTGCAGGAGGAGCGGTCGGCAGGCGCCGGCTACTCCCTGTCGGGACCCCGTGCGGGCGATGCGCTGCTGGCGCTGGCAGGGTGCGGGCGGCTGTTCCTCGATGAGCCGCCGGCGGATGGGGATACCCGGGCGGTCGCAGCCGGTCCTGCATTGCCTGGCCGGCTCGCCTGGCAGGTGCAGGCGCGGACCGGCGAGCAGGACGGCGAGCAGGACGGCGGTCGGGAGGACCACGCCCCACTGCTGCGGCTGGGGCTCGAGCCGGAGGGGGCCGCCGTTCCAATCTACTGCACCCCGCCCTGCTACCTCGACCGGTCAACCGGCACGCTGGGCCCGCTGCTCCCGGAAGCCCCGATGTCGACGCAGATGATGCAATGGCTGCGCGACGCGCCGCCGGTGCCCGCCAGCGCCGCCCCGGAAGTGGCGATTGCGCTGCATTCCGTCTACCTCTCGCGACCGGCTCTCCAGGGCCGCATACCCGAAATTCCGGAGCAGCGGGTTCGCGAGGTGAAGGAAGCGCCGCGCTTCGTGCTCGGCCTCTTCTCCACCGGCTCGACGACGCCGCGCAATCGCCAGCATCCGGCAGCCGGCAGCCGGGCATTCATGGCGGTTTCGCTGGCGGTGCAGTACGCCGGCCAGCGCACCGAACCACTGCGCCTGGCGACGATGGGGATCCCGACGGACGACGGACCGATGCTGGTGCTCTGCGACCGGCCAGCCGAGCGGGCTGCACTCGCGGCGTTGCGAGAGGCCCTGACCAGCCTCGCGCGCGGCGAGCCGGGTCTGAGCTTCGCACCGGAGCCGAGTGGCAGCAGCAGCGGCGGCAGCAGCGGCTGGCTGACGGTGGCCGCGCTGCCGGCGGACGGCGTCGCGGCCGCGAGGATCAAGCACGAGCTGGCCGGCAGGCTGCAATCGAACGGCTGGATCATCGAAGACCATTCGGAACTGCCCACCAGCCTGATCGATGCGACGGAGGTGGTGGCGGACCTGCAGCCTCGTGCGGAGCAGGCGGACGCCGAATCCAGCCCGCGGGCGGCCGCGACGGGGCGCGAGCGCGGCACGCGCGACTGGTTCCGGCTGCAGAGCGGCATCCAGGTCGGCGAGCGGCGCATCGACCTGGCGCCGCTGCTGGCGGACATCGTCGCCGGAGGCGGCTTCGATGCCTGGAAGAAGACCGCGGCCACGCACGGTGTGCTGTGGATGAAGGTCTCGGATGGCGAGGTGCTGCGGCTGGACGTTCGGCGCATCGAACCGCTGGCGCGGGTGGTTGCGGACTGGGCGCAGCTACGTGAAGTCGACGAGGAGGAACCGGAGCTGGTCGTGGGCCCCTTCGCCGCGGCCCAGCTTGCCGGCGCATTCGGCGGCCTGTCCCTGCCGGAGCCGGTGAACCGGCTGCGTGCCCTGCTGGAGTCCTTCCAGGGGCTGAAGCCGGTGCAGGCGCCGGCATCGTTCCGGGCGGCGCTGCGGCCCTACCAGCGCGACGGCCTGGCCTGGCTGCAGTTCCTCGCCAGGGGTGGCCTCGGCGGAATCCTGGCCGACGACATGGGCCTGGGCAAGACCATCCAGGTGCTGGCGCACATCGAGCTCGAACGCAGCGCCGGAAGGCTGGCCGAGCCGGTCCTGGTGGTGGCGCCGACGTCCGTGATCTTCAACTGGCAGGCGGAAGCGGCGCTGCACGCGCCAGGGCTGCGCGTGCTGACGCTCACCGGCGCCGGCCGCGCCCGGCACTTCGGCGGGCTGCGCAGCCACGACCTGGTGCTGACCAGCTACGCGCTGCTGCCGCGCGATGCGACAGTGCTGCGCGATCAGCACTGGCATGCGGTGGTCCTCGACGAAGCGCAGATGATCAAGAATTCGCGCACGCTGGGTGCATCGGCGGTGCGGGCGCTGACTGCCAACCACCGCATCGCCCTCACCGGTACGCCGCTCGAGAACCACCTGGGCGAGTTGTGGTCGATCATGCAGTTCGTGCTGCCGGGTCTGCTCGGTTCGGAGGAGTTCTTCCGCAGCCGCTTTCGCACCCAGATCGAAAAGCATCCCGGCACCGAGACCGCCGCCGAGCGGCTGCGGGCGCTGGAGGGCCGGATCCGGCCCTTCATGCTGCGCCGGACCAAACAGGCGGTGCTTGCGGACCTGCCGCCGCGCACCGAGATCATCCAGCGCATCGAATTGCCGACCGAGCAGCGGGACCTGTACGAGTCCATTCGCGCGGCGATGGACAAGCGGGTGCGCGAAGCACTTTCCGACGCCGGTCTTGCGAAGAGCCAGATCGTCCTGCTCGACGCGCTGCTCAAGCTGCGCCAGGCCTGCTGCGATCCGGACCTGGTCAAGCTTCCCGGCGCACGCACGGTGAAGCGCTCAGCCAAGCGGGATGCCCTGATCGAGCTGCTCGCAACCCTGGTGGACGAGGGCCGCAAGGCGCTCGTCTTCTCGCAGTTCACCAGCATGCTCGACTTGATCGAGACGGCGATCGATGCCGACCCGCGACTCGCCGCCGTGCCGCGGGCGCGGCTCGACGGCGACACGGTGGATCGCGGCGGTGCGGTGGAGCACTTCCAGCGTGGCGACGCCCAGCTGTTCCTGCTGTCGTTGAAGGCGGGCGGCGTCGGGCTGAACCTGACCGCGGCAGACACGGTGATCCACTACGACCCGTGGTGGAACCCGGCAGTGGAGAACCAGGCGACCGACCGGGCCCACCGCATCGGGCAGCACAAGCCGGTCTTCGTGCACAAGCTGATCGCAGCCGGCACGGTGGAGGAGCGCATCCTGGCGCTGCAGGCGCGCAAGGCGGAGCTGGCGGCGGCAGTCCTGTCCGGCTCGCTTACCGCCGGGGGCAAGGCGCTGTCGCAGGAGGATCTTCTGGGACTGTTCGAGCCGCTTTGAAAGTGGCGCCGGTGCCACTCTGCGTCGACCGGCGGTAAGCCCGCAGGCGCCGCGCGCCGCGCGACCGCTTCGGGGGGACGCCGGATCGCCGCCCCGTTCGGCGGGCTTGTTAGACTGCCGGCAAGGCGCCACCTTCAGCGCCCCGGCTGCACGTTTCAAGGGCACCGCATGACCTACTGCATAGGCGTCAAACTCGACGCCGGAATGGTGTTCATCTCGGACTCGCGGACCAACGCGGGCCTGGACCGGATCAGCACGTTCCGCAAGATGATGATCTACGAAAAGCCCGACGATCGATTCATGACGCTGCTGACGGCGGGCAACCTGTCGGTGGCGCAGTCGGTGCGGGAAATCCTGCAGGTGGAGACGATCGAAAACGGCGACGAGCCGCCGATCACCATCTGGAACGCCACCAGCATGTACGACGCCGCAAGGGTGCTGGGGAGCGCCGTGCGCCATGTGCACCAGCAGGACGGACCCTCGCTGGCAGCCGCCGGTATCGATTTCAACGCGACGATGATCTTCGGTGGCCAGATCAAAGGCGAGGCGATGCGCCTGTTCCTGATCTACTCGGCAGGCAACTTCATCGAAGCCACCCGGGAAACCTGCTTCTTCCAGGCTGGCGAAAGCAAGTACGGCAAGCCGATCCTCGACCGCATGCTCACGCCGTCGACCAGCCTCACGGAAGCCGCCAAGTGCACGCTGGTGTCGATGGACTCGACGATGAAGTCGAACCTGTCGGTGGGTCTGCCGCTGGACCTCCTGGTCTACGAGAACAATCAGTTCAGGACCCAGAAGGTCGTCTGCATCGACGAGCAGAACCCCTACTTCCAGTCGATCCGCGCCACGTGGGGGCAGCGCCTCAAGCAGGTCTTCGAATCGATCGACGATCCGCAGTGGAACGGCGGCTTGGCCAGGCACCCGCTCTGCACGCCGTCCGCGCGCTACGAGCCGCTCCGCAAGATCAGCCATCCGGGCGAGAAGATCGTCTGATCGCCGGCAGATCAGGCGTGGGACGGCTGCTCGCCGCCGAGGTAGGCTCGCTCGAGCCGTTGCGCAAGGTCCGGCTCGCTCGCCGCCGCCAGCAGCCCCGTCAGCGCCGCCAGCCAGCCGATCCTGATCGGCTCGGCCTGGGCGAGTACGAATCGCGGCACCCCGAGGGTTGAAACACCGGCGGCGGCGGCAGCGCCAAGCGTGAATCTGCGACGTGTGAGCATGGGAACCCTCCAGGGCGTGAATGTGGATGCCTGGTCCTTGCGGGAATCACCGCTCCAGGCGGTGGACGTAGTCCAGGTTGAACGTGAAGCCGAAACCGGGCCGCTCGGGAACGAGGGCGTCGCCGCCGT
>JACCRJ010000158.1 GCA_013813615.1 Lautropia sp.
ATCATGGATGGGCCGATCATGGATGGGGCGGATCATATTGGACCGGGCCCCTCCAACCCGGCTCTCGGCCCGCGGCGGGCGTCACGGGCAGAGCGCCACCAGCAAGCGCCGCGGAGTTCGCGCCCGACCCACCGACACGGCATGAGCGTCGACGGTGACACGCGGAGGTTCGACCTCGGCGACCTCGGCGACCTCGGCGACCTCTACCTCGGCGCCTTGCTGGTGGGGTGGACAAAAAAAGCCCCGGCACGCCGGGGCTTTCACTTCAGTACAACCAGACTTCAGCGCGGCTTGTGAAGCCGCAGTTCCTACAAAATCTGGATGTTCGCAGCCTGTTTGCCTTTGGGGCCGGTGACCACGTCAAAAGAAACCTTCTGGTTCTCTTGCAGGGACTTGAAACCCGTCCCCTGGATTGCCGAGTGATGTGCAAAAAGGTCTTCCCCACCCCCGTCCGGGCTGATGAAACCAAAACCTTTCGAATCATTGAACCACTTTACTGTACCTGTACTCACTTACTGTTTCCTAACAAAGTATTGTTCCGGCGGCGCCGGATTGCATTCTCAATGCAAGCGGCATTATGGCAGAGTCTTCAGGCTTTGGACAGGTAAACCTGGGCAGGGCTTTTTGGCGGGTGAACGGCAGTCCGGGCCGGCGGTTCGGCAGCCCACAGCTGGCGACCGGTCGGGCGGCAACGTGGCGGGAGCAACGCCGCCGGCGTGCCGGCCTCAGGTCATCAGCCTGTCCACCGCCTGGATGAACTCCCGGGGAATCGGAAGCGCAGCCAGCCGGCGTCCTTGCTCCGGCAGATGCACACCGATGAAGCGCGTCTGCCAGCCCTCGACGAGCAGCAGGCCGTCGCGAAGGATCCGGTGATCGAGCAGGAACATCTTCGGGCGCCATTCCCGGACCCGCGTCTCGATGCGAAGCTGGTCGTTGATGGTGGCCGGTCTATGAAACCGCGCACCCGCCTCCGCCAGGGGGAAGCCCACCCACTGCCGCTCGCGCCGGACCGCTACCAGTTCAAATCCCGCGGCCTCGCAAAGATCATGCGTCGACTGATCCAGCCACCGGTAGAAATTCGGAAAGTAGACGATGTTGGCCGGATCGCAGTCGCCGAAGGCGACTCGAACGGAAGTGACGAAGCAGGGCGAACTGCCGGTCGTTGAATCTGCAGATGACTCCATGGATGCTCCTGCCGATCAGGCGCCAAGGTAGCGGCTCCAGAGCGATCGATCGGCGGCGAGTTCCGCCGACGAGCCGCTCCATGCGAGCCTGCCACGTTCGATGATGACGTGCCGATCGGCCAGTTCGATCAGGCGGTTCACATACTTGTCGACAATGAGGATGGTCTGTCCCGCATCGCGGAGCTGGTCGAGGCAGCGCCAGATCTCCTCTCGGATCAACGGCGCGAGGCCTTCGGTCGCTTCGTCCAGGATCAGCAGCTTCGGGTTGGTGACCAGCGCCCTGCCGATCGCCAGCATCTGCTGCTCACCGCCGGAAAGCTGGTTACCCATGTGGCTTTCCCGCTCCGCCAGCCGCGGAAACAGCCGGTAGACCTTGCCCGGTGTCCACGGCTGTGCGGCGCCGTTGCGGTTCGCGATGAAGGCCGTCAGGTGCTCGTCGACCGTCAGGTTCGGAAAGATCTGACGCCCTTCCGGGACCAACGCGATGCCGAGCCGGGCAATGCGGTCGGCAGGCAGGCCCAGCACCGGCGACCCGCCGAACCGGATCGAGCCGCTGCGCGCACGCGTCAGGCCGCAGATGGTGCGGATGAGCGTCGTCTTGCCCATGCCGTTGCGACCGAGAAGCCCCAGCACCTCGCCGGCCTCGACATGGCAATCGACGCCGAAGAGTACCTGGCTCGCGCCATACGCGGTCTCCAGCCGCTCGACCTGTAGCAGCGCCGACGCCCCCGCCGTCACGCAGCCTCCTCGCCGAGATAGGCAGCGACGACAGCGCGGTCGGCCCTGACGACCTGAGGATCCCCGGAAGCGATGACCTTGCCGTTGACCAGGACGGTCAGTCGGTCCGCCAGCCGGAACACCGCTTCCACGTCATGCTCCACCAGCAGGACCGCGAGCTTTCCGCGCAGGCTCCCGATGAGTCCGATCAGGCGCTCCGATTCCTCCGGTCCGGTGCCGGCCAGCGGCTCATCGAGGAGCACGAGATCCGGCCGCGTGGCGAGCGCGAGGCCCACCTCGAGCGCGCGCTGCTCGCCGTGTGCGAGCTGATCGGCACGCGTCCCCGCGCGTTCCGACAGGCCCACGTCGGCCAGCAGCGTCCGCGCCTCGTCGAACAGTGCCGACTCGCGATGCGCCTCGCGCCAGAAGGAGAGGCTCGAGCCGCTGCGCGCCTGCACCGCCAGCGCCAGGTTGTCGAGCGCGGTCATGGATTTGAACAGGCGGGTGATCTGGAAGGAGCGGACCAGGCCGCGTGCCACTCGCTGATGGGTCGGCAGCCGGGTGATGTCGTCACCCTTGAACAGGATCCGGCCACGATCCGGCAGCAATGTCCCGGCAAGCTGGTTGATGAAACTGGTCTTGCCGGCGCCGTTCGGTCCCAGCAGCCCATGCACCTCGCCTGCTTCGACATCGAGCGAGACGTCGTCGGTGGCGTTGACACCGCCGAAGCGCTTGGAGAGCCCTTTCACCGAGAGCAGGCTCATGGCGGCATCCGGTCGGATGCCGGTTTCCGGCCGAGGCTTCGCAGCGCCATCAGGCCGCGCGGCGCGAACAGCACGACGGCCAGCAGGATCCAGCCGACGAAGAACTGCCAGTGGCTGGTGTAGTCCGCGGCGACCTCCTCCATCGCAAGCAAGGCAAGCGCCCCCAGAGCGCCGCCGAACAGCGTGCCGACACCGCCGATGATCACCATGACCATCAGCGTGCCGGAATGAGTCCAGTGCAGAAGGTTCGGGCTGATGTAATTCTGCTGGTTCGCCATCAGTGCGCCAGCCAGGCCGCCCAGCGCGCCGCTGATGACGAACAGGATGAGCTTGTAGCGATAGGTCGGAAAGCCGATCGCCTCCGCCCGCACGTCGTCCTCGCGCATCGCACGCACCACCCGCCCGAAGCGGGAATGCACCAGCCGGTGCACCAGGAGAATGACCAACGCGAGGACGACCAGCACCAGATAGTAGAAAGTGGTGTCGTCCCGCAGGTCCAGGCCGAGGCCGAAGTCCGAGCGCTGCAGCAGGCTCAGGCCTTCGTCGCCACCGTAGGCCTTCACCGAGTTCGTCAGGTAGAAGAGCATCTGCGCAAAGGCCAGCGTGATCATGATGAAGTACACGCCACGCGTGCGTAGGGACACCGCCCCGATCACGGCGGAGAAGGCGGCCGCAATAACCATCGCTGCGCCGAAGCCCAGCCAGCCGTTGACGATGCCGCCGTTGATCATCACCCCGACCGTGTAGGCGCCGACGCCGACGAAGGCGGCATGGCCGAAGGAGACCAGGCCGCCGTAGCCTAGGATCAGGTTCAGGCTGGTCGCTGCGATCGCGAAGATCCCGATCCGGCTCGCGGTGCTTATGTAGAACTCTTCGCCGAGGGCGGTCACGATCCACGGGAAGGCGATCAGCAAGGCGCCGACCGCCGCCAGCGCAACGCTCGCAGCCACGGTGAGGCCAGGCGCCGGCTCCCTCATCCGCGTGCCGGGAAGAGGCCTTGCGGCTTGATGAACAAGACGATGGCCATCAGCAGGTAGACGATGACGGACGATATCGCCGGGCCGGTGGCACTGGCCATCTGCGGCGGCAGGAAAAGGCCGAACAGTTCCGGCAGCAGCGTGCGGCCGAACGTGTCCACCATCCCGACCAGCAGCGAGCCGAACAAGGCCCCGCGGATCGATCCGATGCCACCGATCACGATAACGACGAAGGCGAGGATCAGGATGCTCTCGCCCATCCCGACCTGGACGGCGAACAGCGGACCCAGCAGCGCGCCAGCCACCGCGCACAAGGCCGCACCCACGCCGAAGATGGCGGTGAACAGGTGCTTGATGTTGACGCCCATGGCCATCGCCATTTCGCGGTTGGAGGCGCCAGCCCGCACCAGTGCGCCAAGCCGCGTGCGGGCAACGAGCAGGTACAGCAGCAGCGCGAGGACCATGCCGACCGCGATGATCAGCAGGCGGTAGGCCGGATACAGCAGCCCCGGCACCAGCTCGACCGGACCCGACAGCGCCGCCGGCGCCGAAAGCGGCAGATCGGTGCCCCAGATCATCCGCACGCTTTCGTTGATGATGAGAATCAGGGCAAAGGTGGCCAGCACCTGCGAGAGGTGATCGCGTGCGTAGAGTGTTCGCAGCAGCGTGGCCTCCAGCAGCATGCCGACCGCCGCGGTGGCGGGTATCGACAACAGCACACCGGCAACGAAAGAACCTGTCAGGCTGGCGAACCAGGCGGCCAGGAAGGCACCCACCATGTAGAGGGAGCCGTGGGCCAGATTGATCATGTCCATGATGCCGAAGACCAGCGTCAGCCCCGCCGCCAGCAGGAACAGCATCAGTCCGAACTGCAGGCCGTTGAGCGCCTGCTCGAGCACGAGAACGCCGGTCATGACAACGCCGGAAAACCAGCGGATACTTCAGGCCTAAACATTCGGCTATGGTATCGGCTGAGTGAGGCCGTGTCACCGCCCGGCCCGTGCGCTGCGCAGTGTCGTCGAGGTGAATCGCCCCACGAGTGGACCGGATGCACACCCTTTACGAAGCGGTCGCGCGGCAGGCGCGACTTCGGCCGGATGCGCTGGCGCTTGCACATGCGCAGGGTCGCGTGACCTACCGCGAACTGCACCAGCTTGCGGCACGCGCCGCAGCCGGCCTTCGGGCGCGCGGCGTCGGCGCGCACGACGTCGTCGCGATCCAGCTGCCCAACTCGCTGCCCTTCGTGGTGTTACTGCTCGCAGCCGGGGCGGTGGGTGCCACGGTGCAGATGCTGCACATGCCTTACCGCCGTGCAGAATTATCGGCCCTGCTGCGCCACGGCAGGGCGAGCCTGTTCGTCGGACTGCCGGCGTTCAAGGACGAGACGCCGCTGGCCACCGTATCGTCGCTGGAGCTGGTGCGCCTGCTGGTATCCGGCGCGGAACAGGAGCAGCAGGACGCCGCCACCGGCGGGTTGACCTGGAGCAGCCTGACGTCGCCGGATACAGAGGCGCCCGCCTTCCCGCCGGTGGATCCTGGCTCACGCTACGTGCTGCTGCACACCTCCGGAACCACCGCGGATCCAAAGGGCGTGCCGGTTTCGCATCACCAGTTCATCGGCAACGCCGCCGCGTCGATCGAACCCCTGCGGGTTCGCGCGGCGGACGTGATCCTCCCCGCCGCCCCGTTCACCCATCTCTACGGCCTGTTCGCCCTGGAGTTGGGCCTGCTGGCGGGCGCCGCCATTTCGCTGCTGCCCGCATTCACGCCGGCCGGCCTGCTGGAAAGCATCCGGCGCGACGGGGTTACCGCAGTCTTTGCCGGTCCGGCCCACTTCCGGCCGGTGCTGTCGATGACCGACGCCAAGGTGCTCGAGCCGCTGGCAGACGTGCGCCTGATCTGCCTGTCGGGAACCGCCGTCGCCACCGACCTGGCGCGGGCCGTCGAGGCGCTGATGTCGGACGGCAAGGTCATACAGCTCTGGGGCATGAGCGAGTTGCAGGCCGGAACCTACGGGCGGCCGGACGATCCGGAGGAGATCCGGCACCGCACAGCCGGCAGGCCCAGCCCGGGAACCGAGTTGCGCATCCGGACAGCTCACGGGGCCAGCGCGCCCGGCCGTACCGGAGCGCTGCAGGTGCGCGGCCCTTCCCTCTTCACCGGCTATCTCGATGATCCTGCCGCGACCGCCGCAGCCTTCGAAGACGGCTGGTTCAATACCGGCGACCTCGGCTACCTGACGCCCGACGGCGCGCTGGTGCTGACCGGCCGCATCAAGGAGATCATCAACCGCGGCGGCATCAAGTTCAATCCGCTGGATGTCGAGGCAGTCATCGACACCCTGCCGGGCGTGGTGCGAAGCGCGGTGGTGCCGATGCCGGATCCGGTGCTCGGCGAGCGGGCCTGCGCCTTCGTGCAAGCCTCGTCCGCATTGACGCTGGAGCAGGTGAGCGCCGCGCTGGATCAGGCCGGGATCGCACGCTACAAGTGGCCCGAGCGGCTGGAGATGGTGGAAGAGATGCCGATGACGCCGACCCAGAAGATCATGCGCGGCCGGCTGACGGCGCGCTTCAGGAAAGCAGGGGGAGACCACGAATGATCGAGATGTGGGAACTCGTCGGCGAGAACGACCGCCGCTACAGCAATTTCTCGTGGCGTATCCGCATGGCCTTGCGTCACAAGCAGCTGGAGGTGCAATACCGGCCCGTACTGCTCACGGACAAGGCAAGCATCGGGTTCTCCGGCGGCAAGACCGTGCCGGTGATCCGAGACGGCGACACCGTGGTGCGGGACTCGTGGGCGATCGCAGAATACCTCGAAAGGCAGTATCCGGACAGGCCGACCCTGTTCGGCGGCGACACCGGGCAGGCAGTGGCCCGCTTCGCCAACAACTGGGTCGACCGCACCCTGCTGGCGATCGCCTTCCCGCTACTGGCCGGCGATGCACTCGCGGTGCAGCGCGGGGAGGACCACGACTATTTTGCAGCACTGATCGAGCGCCTCACCGGCCTCACGCCGCCGGCCCTGAAGGAGCATCAGGGCCGCAACGCGGAGCGCCTCGCCAAAGCCGTCGACCCGGCGCGCGCGACCCTGAAACGGCAGCCGTTCCTCAGCGGAAACAGCCCGGCGTATGCGGACTATGCGCTGTTCTCGATCTACCAGTGGGCGCGGATCGTCTCGCCGCTGGACCTGCTGGCGGACGATCCGGCGATGCGGGACTGGTGCGACCGCCTGCTCGACCTGAATGGCGGCTTCGCCCGGGACACCCCCGCCTTTCGCTGAGGGGGCCCCGGCCCGGACTGCCCGCAGGCGCGGGCTCACTTCATGTTGCAGTCCTGGACGTAGGCGTCGCCGTGCATCTTCAGGATCGGCTCGCCCAGCGTCTTGTTGATCAGCCGGCCGCTGGCGTCCTTGGTGATGCCCCGCAGATAATAGTTCTGGATCGGGAACTGATTGGTGTTGAACTTGAGGTCCCCGCGCACCGATTTGAAGTTCGCCTTCATCAGCGCCTGGCGCAGGGCTTTCTTGTCGTCGAGCCTGCCTTTGACGTCGCGCACGGCCGCATCGATCATCAGCGCGGTGTCGTAGCCTTGTGCGGCAAACACCGACGGCAGCCGGCTGTACTCCTTCTCGAAGGCCGCGACGAACTTGCGGTTCGCCTCGTTGTTCAGGTCCATCGCCCAATGAGCCGTGTCGAAGATGCCGGCCATCGCGTCGCCCACCGGTCGGATCACGTCCTGGTCCGACCCGAAACCCGGTGTGAGCAGTTGGGTGTCTTTGGAGAGGCCGGCACCGACGAACTGCTTGATGAAGTTGATACCCATCCCGCCCGGCAGGAAGGCGTACAGCACCTCCGGCTTCGCCGCGCGGATCGCGGCGATCTCGGCCGCGTAGTCTAGCTGCCCCAGGTTGGTGTAGACCTCGTTGACGACCGTCCCCTTGTACATCCGCTTGAAGCCTGCCAGCGAGTCCTTGCCGGCCTGGTAGTTGGGCGCGACCAGGTAGACGTTCTTGATGCCCTTGCTGGTGGCGTACTGGCCGGCTGCCTCGTGGTAGGCGTCGTTCGGCCACGCGGCAGCGAAGAAGTAGGGATTGCAGCTCTTGCCGGCCAGCGGCGACGGCGCCGCATTCGGGCTGATGTAGATGGTTTCGCTGCGAAACGCTTCCGGCACCCCTGCCATCAGCACGTTGGAGAACACCACCCCGGTGAGAAAGTCCACCTTGTCGCGCTTGATGTTCTTCTCGAAGAGCTGCTTGCCGACGTCGGGCTTGAACTGGTCGTCGCCGATCAGCACCTCAGCCGGCAGGCCGCCGAGCTTGCCCCCGTTCATTTTCACCGCCAGCATGAACGCGTCGCGGATGTCCACGCCGAGGCTCGCCGACGGACCGGACAAGGTGCTGATGAAGCCGACTTTGACGGCATCCGCCGCGGCCGCCGGCTGCATGGCACCGGCCAGCGACAGTGCTGCAGCGGCCATCAGTGCTGTCACCGGCCGTCTCGATCCCCAAGTCCCGAAGCCCCCGAAGCTCGCGTCCATTTCTGTCTCCCGTTGGTATGCGCCCGATTATGCTGCCAGCGCCGGCTGCCTCATAGATTTTTGCGGCGGCGCGCTGTCGCCGCAATCCTCAGACCCAGGCCTGCAGGACGTAGTCGTACGCAGCCTGGCCGTTCATCATATCGACCCGCTGCAGACGGATCCGCAATCCGTCCGGTGTGCGCACCAGCCGGTGCCGATAGGTGCCGCCGAAATGCCGGACATGGTCGCGGCGCATCTCCATCATCTGGAAGCGCGAATAGACGACGATCTCCTGCGCCCCGGGTTGGGCGGATTCGATGATGAGGTTGCCGACGAGATGGTTGGTACCCCACATCGGGGCCTGCGACCAGGCATTGGGGTGGCTCAGCCGCCCCATCCGGATTTCCATCATCAACTTGTCCTCGGCGAAGATCGACGGTTCGGAAAGCCAGTCCGTCTGGCTCGGCTCGACCGGCATCCAGTAGACGCCGTCCTCCTCGAACAGGTCGATCCATTCCTGCCAGCGCTTCGCATCCAGCAACGCAGCCTGCCTGAAGAGCAGCATCTCCACCTCCTGCCTGAGCAGCGCGGCATCCATGCCGGTCAGCGCCGCGCCAGCCGGCGGCACGTACATCGTCGGCGACTCGACGCCCCGTCCGAGGTGGTTCGGGGCGATCGAGTCGGCGCCCGTCATCGACTCCACCGCTTCGATCACGACGCTCTTGCCAAGCGCCTGGTCCACATGCTTGCGTTCCATGGCTGCTCCCGGCTCAGGCCGAAGGGGAAAGGTAGTCGCGCCAGGCGCGGAACTGGTTGCGCATCACGACTTCGGAGGTGCCGTTGTTGGAGAAGAGCACTCCGTCCTTCTCGGTGTCCCCGCCGACGTTGCGATGAAAGCTCACCCAGTCGCCGCCGTTGGACTGCAGGCCTTTCTGGGCGCGATTCCAGTTCTCGAGGTCGTCCGCATTGACCATCGTCGCCGGGGAATTGACCAGGTTGTAGTACCAGAGCGAGCGCCGGTAGATCGCTTCCGGCACACCCTTCAGCCGGAAGTGCCAGATCTCGGACAGCGTCTTGTCGGCGGAGATGGGTCGCAGGCAGCGCAACTGCTGCAGGGGCGACTGCACCGACAGGTACGGATACACCAGCACGTGATGGATGCTTCGGGACAGGTACTCCTCGGCCCTCTCCTCGCCGTAGGCCTGCTTCAGCAGGTTCTCGTGCTCGAGCGTGTCCGGGTCGGTCGGGCGAAGGCCCATGTAGGCTTGCAGGATGCCGTGGCCGTGCGGCAGGTTGATCGTCTGGACCGAGTCCCACTGCGCGAAGCTGGACGCGAAGGCGGAAAGATAGTGAAGGTAGAGCGGCGCGCTGCCCTGCTCCTTCTTCACCCGTTGCTCGATCCGCCGCGCGGAGACCCCGGTCGACTGATGGGTCACCGACGGGTGCAGCGCGTCGAGCTGGTTCTCCATGAAGAATTTCCAGTTGGAATGCTGGATCACCCGATGGCAGACCGGAACCACTTCCACCTCGCCGACCGGCGAGCGGTCGCACATGTCGTCGAACGCGACCTTGGCGTCGCCGAGGAATTCGAGCAGGCTGGGCCCCTCCGGCACCAGGCTTGCGAACACGAAGCCCCGGTAGCTGTCGACCCGGGCGGCAGCCTTCATGCTGCAGTCCGGGTTGTCGGTTGTCATGCGCGTGCCGTCGTACCCCTGCTTGAGCGGGATCGCGCGCACGCGGCCATCGAGATGGAAGGTCCAGGCATGGTACGAGCAGACGAAGGCATTTCCGGTGTTGCCTTTCTGGTTGCCGCAGACCTGCACGCCACGGTGCGGGCAACGGTTGTAAAGGACATGGATCCTGCCGTCACGGTTGCGCACCATCAGCATCGGCTGCCGGCCGATGGTCACGGCGTGGTAGTCGCCGGCGTTCGGCACCTGCGAGGCATGTCCGCAATAAACCCAGATGCGCTCGAAGATGTTGTCCATCTCCTGCTCGAAAATTGCCGGGTCGGTATAGCACCGCCGATGCACGCGATCGGGTTCAACCAGCTGATCGAGGTCCATTCTCTTCCGCCTTTGCGATGGATGTCGGGCTGCGCCCAGCAGCGGACGCGAGCAGCGACTGTAGTCCACGCCGCAGGCTAGGGCAACGCTGGGTGCTGCCGGAGAGGCATCCATGAACAGCCGGCAAAAGCGGCACTGCTGCCCAGGCCCTGCTCGATCCGGATCAGCTCGTTCCACTTCGCCATCCGCTCCGACCGCGAAAAGGACCCGACCTTGATCTGGCCGGCGTTCCAGCCGACAGCCAGGTGCGCAATGGTGAGGTCTTCGGTTTCTCCCGATCGGGCCGACACGATGGTGCCCATGCCCGCCGCCCTGGCGGCCCGCAGGGCGGCGCCGGTCTCGGAGACGGTTCCTGCCTGGTTCACCTTGATCAGCGCCGCGTTGACGTGGCCACCGGCCGCAGCCTGCTCGATGCGGGCGGCATCGGTGACGAGGAAGTCGTCTCCGATCACCTGCACCGTGGCACCGATGGCGGCGGTGAAGCGGCGCAGCCCCTCCGGATCGTCCTCGGCGAGGGGATCTTCCACCGAGACGATCGGATAGCGCCGGCACCAGCCGAGCAGCAGGTCGCAAAGCCCGTCCGTGTCCAGCTCCCGCGATTCCAGCCCCAGCCGGTACCGACCCTTGGCGCCGAACTCGGACGCAGCGACGTCGAGCGAAATCGCAACCTCCGCTCCCGGCACGAAACCAGCGGCCTCGATCGCCTTCACCAGGGTCTCGAGCGCCTCTTCGTTGCTGGCGAAGACCGGCCAATAGCCGCCCTCGTCGGCCACGCCTTGCAGGCGACCGGTCTCGGCCATGATGCGGCCGGCAGCGAGGTACACCTCCGCGGTCATCTCGATGGCCTGCTCGAAAGACGTCGCAGCAATCGCCATCACCATCAGGTCCTGGATATCGATGCGCCGCCCGGCATGCGCACCGCCGCCAAAGATCTGGATCTCCGGCATCGGCAGGCTGACCGGCGCGCCATCGGCCAAATATTGCCACAGCGGCACGCCGGCGCTGGCGGCCGCGGCATGAAGCGTGGCGATGGACACCGCAACGATGGCGTTACCGCCGAGGCGGGACTTGTTCGGCATGCCGTCCAGGTTGATCAGCCGCTCGTCGATCTCAGCCTGCTCTGCCGCATCCATGCCGGTCAGCGCGGGCATGATTTCCGCAGCGATGCCCGCGAGCGCCTCCTTCACGTCGTGGCCCCCCAGCCGCGTGCCGCCGTCGCGCTTGTCGACCGACTCGTTCCTGCCTCGGGAGGCGCCGGCCGGGGCGATCCCGCGGCCGACGCTGCCGTCGTCGAGCCACACCTCGGCCTCGATGGTCGGGCGGCCGCGGGAATCCCAGACACGTCGGCCGTAGACGTCCACTATTTCACTGCTGCGTATCACGCTGTTCACTCCAAGAATCTGCGACGTCGGCCAGGCGCACCACCGGTTGCTCGAGAAGCCGGCGCGCCGACTGCCTCACCCGCTCGCGGCTCGGCTCGTCCACCAGGTACTCGACCGGCGACTTGCCGTCGACCCGCGCCAGCGAAAGGCCAGGCAGCAAGGCCGCACAGCGGGCCTCGAACGCGTCCGGCGGCTCCCAGGACACATTTTCCAGGTAGGCGTGCGCCAGCCGGTCGAAGCACGCCCGGTAGCGGGTTTTCCATTGTGGCTTCCAGGCGCCTTTGAGCAACAGGTGATTCAGACAGAAGGCGAGATCGAAGGCAGGATCGCCATACCAGGCACATTCGGCGTCCAGGAACACCGGCCCGGTCGGGCCGCACAGGATGTTTTTCGGGCTGACGTCCCCGTGCACCAGCGCCAGCCGGGTGGCGAGGGTGGTGGCGGCAATCTCCTCCAAACGGTCAGCAAGGTCCGGATGCCGGGCGGCTGTAGCGCGCAGGTAGGGCTCGATGCGGATCGGCTCGAACGTCGCGTCGTTGGCGAAGAGGGAGGCGAGGTCGGCGCGGTTGGCGCTGTGCCGATGGATCTGCACCAGCCGCGCGCCGACTTCGGCGGCAAAGCCAGGCTCGATCCGCCCGTCGCGAAGCTCGTTTTTCCAGACCGGATAGCGCTGCGGCGCCAGGAACTCCATGGCGAACAATCCCTGCGCCGGGTCCTCCCCCAGCAGGTCCGGAACGCTGTCCGGAAGCCACTGGGCCACCGTCCGGATCCAAGCCGCTTCTGCCGCGTTGCGCTCCACCGGTGCCTCCCACAGCGCCGCTACCTTCAGCCGGGGGAGCGCCCGCTTGATGCAGAACCGCCGCCCGGCCACTTCCGCCAGCAGGATGTCCGACGAAACCCCGCCGGTCAGCGGCATGAACTTCGGTACCTCACCATGTGCCACCAGCCCCAGCCTGCGCAGCGATTCGAGCACCTGCGGCAGCTTGTCCATGGTCTGGCTCATCGGCCCTGTCCGGTCCTCATCGGGTGTCCCGTCGATGGCGAGCTTCGGGTGGCGGTGGGGCCGTCAGTCCGTCTGCTCGTAGACGCCGGAGAAGCGACTGCCGTCCCAGGCGTAGAGCAGGTAAGCGCCATGGATGCAGTTGCGCGCGGCCTTCGGCCTGAAAAGCCCGGCGCAATGGCCCCCGGGCTGGCGGACACTGCGGTAGGCGACGCCGTTTGCGCCGCTGGCTCGCAGGGCAGCGCCGACCTGGCGCGACACCAGGTAGTTGTCCGGATCATTGACCTTCGGGTCGACGACACCGTCCAGCCTCAGGTCATGGAGCTTCGTGTCGATGTCGACATGGTAGAGGCGCATCGGCAGGTGCATGGACCCCTCGCCGGTCGCCGCCAGGAAGCGGCCGTGGTGGTAGCGGGTCTCCGCGATAGCGGTCGCCCTGTCCTTGCCGGCGTAGAACACCCCGAAACTGCCGTCGGAGAAGCGGCTGCCGTCGGGGTTCAGGTGGGTGAACGCCGCCATGATCGGACCGCTGCCGGGGCCGAGGAGGCGGTCCTCCGGCGGGACCAGTTCTATCCTTCCGACCTCGTCGCGGATCCGGTCGTTGGTCAGCGACTCGAGCGCGTAGAGGGCCTCGAAATCCTCCGGATCGGCCACCCGGTCGAACAGGAAGACGCTCGGATGGCGAGTAGGCACGATCCTGAACGCCGGCTGCCAGCGGATGCGCCGCACCGGTATCCGCGTCAGCGCCGGGTCGGCGGCCGGATGCTTCATGACCAGCCGCCACCCCTTGCCGCATCCATGTAACGCCGCACCGCATCGAGGTCGCTGACATTGCCGCCGAGCATGCGGTCGAGCGCCGAGCGGTCGGCGAACATCGGAGCGGCATTCGGTTTTCTGACCCAGGCATCGGCAACGGCCGGATCCGGAAAGAGTATCTGCAGCGCCTTGTAGATCCCCAGCAGGTTGGAGATGCGCTCCAGCGTGTCTTTGGACAGGCTGGCCCGCTCCGGATGCTTGCGCCAGGCGAAGAAGGTGGACCGCGCCGGCTCGCCCAGAAGGAGCAGCTGCTCCTCCACGCTGAGCCCCCACAGACCGGCCAGGCGGGTGAACGCCCGGATCCCGGCGGCACCGAGCTGCGAAGGCGAGGGTTCCCGCTGGCTTTCTGCGGCTTGGGTCGTCATGGCGTTGCCGGCGTCGCGGAGCCACTTCATCGGTGGACTAAATACGTACACTAGTCCATGTCCGGACTGGTGTCAAGCACGGCAAAAAACCTCAGGCGGTGCGGCGGCGGACGAGTTCGAAGCCAAGATCCACGGTGCTGGCCGCGCAGCCTTCTCCGGCCACCAGCGCCAGCAACAACTCTGCCGCGACGACCCCCATCCGGTAACCCGGGATCCGCACCGTGGTCAGCGCCGGTGTCACGATCGAGGCGATGTCGAAGTCCCCGAAGCCGACGACGGCCAGGTCTTCCGGCACCCGGCGCCCGTGCTCCCCTGCCACCTGAAGCAGACCGCAGGCGAGCAGGTCGTTGGCGCAGAAGACGGCGTCGATGCGAGCACTGCCGCACAACAGCCTTTCTGCCGCCGCCCGCGCCTCGCCGATCATCATGGCGTTCTCCACGAAGGCGTCGATCGGACGGCGCAGCCCGGCCTCCTGCGCCGCCTTGCGGAAGCCTTCCATGCGTTTGTGCGAACGATGCTCGCGCGCCGGCTGGGTGCCGATGAAGCCCCAGTGACGGCGCCCCAGCGCGGCCAGCATCTTGCCCACCGCCCTGCCCGCCGCGCGGTTGGAGAAGCCGATCGACAGTCCCAGCGGCTCGCGGCCGAGATCCCAGATCTCGGCGATCGGCAGGGCGTGCGCCACCACCAGGTCCCGAGTGGCCCGATCATGCTCGACGCCGGTGAGCACCAGCGCGTCTACTCCCCTCGCGATGAACGCCTCGACGAGGGACCGTTCGTTGCGCACGCTGTAGCCGCTATCGCCCAGCATCAGCTCGAAGCCGGCACCGCGCAGCCCGTCCGACAAGCCCTGCAGGGTCCCGGCATAGACGGAATACGACAGCGTCGGCACCACGGCCGCAACGATCCGGCTGCGCCGTGAGGCGAGCGACCGCGCACTCCCGTTGGGCAGGTAACCGAGCTCGTCGACCTTGGCGAGGATCTGCTTCAGCGTTTGCGGATGCAGGCGGTGCGGTTCGCGCAGTGCCCGCGATACCGTCATCGCCGAGACGCCGGCGGCAGCCGCGACATCCGCCAGGCGAGGCCTGCCGGATGGTGCACCGTAACTTGACATCGACGACGCTCCCGACTAATGTTCGTCGGATGTTAGCGCAAACACCGGTTGCGTCGCTCGATGGAGAACGCGGGATGATCAGCGAACAAGATGCGGCGTTCTATCGTGAGAACGGATACCTGGTCGTCCGCGACGTGCTGAGCGCCGGTCAGTTGAAGACGTTGCGCGACGCGGTGGCGGAAATGCTGGCCGGCGCGCAGGGCTTGACCGCCAACAGCGAAGTTTACGACCTCGAAGACAGCCACACGCCGCAGGCGCCCCGCGTGCGCCGCCTCAAGCTGCCGCACAGGAACCATCCGGCGTTCGGTGAACTGATCCGGTCCTCGACCCTGATCGACCTGATGAGACCGCTGCTGGGCCGCAGCATCCGCCTGCAGACTTCCAAGCTCAACCTCAAGTCGGCCGGCTACGGCGCGCCGGTTGAATGGCACCAGGACTGGGCCTTCTACCCGTACACGAACCAGGACGTGCTCGCCCTCGGAGTGCTGCTGGACGATTTCAAGGAAGACAACGGCGCGATGATGGTGGTGCCAGGCAGCCATACCGGTCCGGTCTACGACCACCATTCGGGCAGGCGCTTCTGCGGCGCCATGGATCCCGCCATCACCGGCTTCGATTTCAGCAAGGCCGTCAAGCTGCTGGCGCCCGCCGGCTCCATCACCCTGCACCACGCCCGCACGGTCCACGGCTCGGCACCGAACCTGTCCGGCGCCTCGCGCAACTTCCTGCTCTATGAAGCCATGGCGGCCGACGCCTGGCCCCTGGCGGGAACTTTCGGCCCCTTTACCGACCTGGAGGAATTCAACAGCCGGCTGCTCTGCGGCGAATCCACCCTGCAGCCGCGTCTCGAGGCGGTGCCCGTGCGGATGCCCCTGCCCAAGCCGCTCGATCCCTCCTCGCTCTACCAGAGCCAGAAGGGGCTGGGCCACCGCTACTTCGAACCGGTCAAGGCCTGA
>JACCRJ010000168.1 GCA_013813615.1 Lautropia sp.
CCCGAACAGCGGGTAACGGCGCCTCGACGGACACAGGCGCCGGGGCGGGCATGGCCGTCAACCTGCTGGCCATTGCCGGAGAATCGGACGAGACCGCCATGGTCCCGAGGACGAATCCGATCAGCACGCCGAGCGCGGCGGCGGCGGGGCCCTGCAGACGCGAAACAAGCGTGTGCGAAGCAGTCGATATCGGGTGGGTCGTGTTCATCCTGTCCTCCGGCGGTTTGCGGTAGGACAGCGTAGGCGGTCGAGGTTCGTCTTCACATACCGCGATTGCGGTATCGGACCCTGGACTCCCGGGTGCTAGGAGCTTGCGCTAGGGCGTCGTGCGTACCGTCGCACGGTCCTCGTCTGCCGGGCCTTCGGAAGCGTGCACTTCCCGATCGGCTTCGATCAGGCGAAACCGCTGCATCACCGTTTCCCAGTCCGGGTACTTCGGCGAGCCGAAGTGGATGAAGGTGCCGGGAAAGAAGCTGGCGTCGGCCTTGTGCGCCCGGTCGTCGACGAGGAAATCATCGCGCGTGCCGAGGCAGGCCTTGTTGGGCGTGATGATGATGCGCTCGCCCAGGCCGGGCAGGTGCTCGTTCAGCCATTGGATCTTCTCGGTGGCCGCATGGGGATTGTGGTCCGGGATCTTGGTGGCGACGAAGACATGCAGATGGTGAAAGCCCAGCAGTTCCTCCACCGCCTCTCTGGCGCCCGGCGTCAGCGGCAGCGACCGGTAGAAGCCGCGTTTCATCTTGGCGACCTGCGCCTCCAGCCCGGCAGCGTCCATCGCGCCCTGGAAGTCGGCCAGCGGGCCGTCCTGATCAAGATAGATGGTGATGGGGCGGTCGTATCTGCGTTTGTACATGTCGCGGTTCCGAGCCACTGGTGCATCCTACGCCGGGTGGGCCAGGGCCGCAGCGATAGCCCGCTACAGGCCCTTGCTGACGAAGGACTGGACGCCGCAGACGTTCCTGCTCTCGACCTTGATGAACGCCAGTTCGACGCCGATGCCGTTCCTGGCATAGAGCTGCGATTCGACAAGCGTGTCGTCGCCTTCCGGCCGTCTTTCGCGGCGAAGGTACCGCCATCCCAGGCGCGCCAGTTCCGCCCGATGCGCGCCGGCCGGCGAGGCGATCTCCTCGAAGCGGGCGCAGTCGAAAGGCGTGGCATTGGATTCGACCATCAGCAGTCCGTCGCGGTCGGTGGCGTAGTAGGCGCGCGCGAACCCGTCCCCTGAAGTCGGCACGAAGGCGGTGCAGTCGGTTGTGCCGGGGGCCTGGATGTCCGCGACGCACTTCGCCGAAAAGCCTGCGCTCGCCCTGAACCGGCCGCTCGCCGCCAGCGCCGACGCAGGAATCCCCCAGGGGAAGCCGGCGGCCTCGGGAGCGCTTGTCCACAGCAACACATCCACGACCTCCCTGGCTACCGGTTCGGGCGACTGCAATCCGGCTGCGTGGGCAGTATCAGGCGCGCTGTTTGCCAGGAGGCCGAGCAGGATGCTGCCGGCGGCTTTGCCTGGAATGCTCATCCTTGCTCACGTCGGGTCTGGACCATGGTGGCAGTCTAGGATCGACCGGGCGACACCGGCGCGGCGGCAGACACGCGCGCCACGAACGGCCGGCGCGAACCGACGAACGGCGCTGCGCAGCACGCCGGCGCAACACCGGCGTGGCGCGCAGGACGAAGCATTGGGTTAACATCGACGGGCGCTTCGATGCCGGCGACGACCTCACCTGCATCGCCGCACCATCCGGATGGCAGGCGCCACCCTGCAGGTCGTCCGGACCCATCATCCGCGGCGCAAGACACGATCGAGCGCGGAGACAGAACAATGACGAGGCAAGACCCGTTGCAGCCGGCGCAGCCCCTGCGCCTTCACGTGCCGGAGCCCACCGGGCGGCCCGGGCACCCCACCGACTTTTCCTACCTCCACCTGTCGAAGGCGGGCGAGGTCCCGCGCCCGCCGACCGACGTGGCGCCGGTCGCGACCGGCGATCTCGCCTACACGCTGATCCGCGTCCTGGACGACGAGGGTGCAGCGGTCGGGCCCTGGAATCCGCAAGCGCCGCCGGACGTCCTGCGCCGGGGGCTGTTGACGATGCTGAAGACACGGATCTTCGACGCGCGGATGCTGACCGCCCAGCGCCAGAAAAAGATGTCCTTCTACATCCAGAGCCTGGGCGAGGAAGCGATCGGCTCGGCGCATGCGATGGCGTTGAATATCGACGACATGTGCTTTCCAACCTACCGCCAGCAGAGCATCCTGATGGCCCGGGACGTGCCGCTGGTGGAGATGATCTGCCAGCTGATGTCGAACCGGCGGGATCCCTTGAAAGGCCGCCAGTTGCCGGTCCTGTACTCGGTGAAGCGCGCCGGCTTCTTCACCATCTCCGGCAACCTGGCGACGCAGTTCATCCAGGCGGTGGGCTGGGCCATGGCGAGCGCCATCAAGGGAGACACGAAGATCGCCTCGGCATGGATCGGCGACGGCGCCACCGCGGAAGCGGACTTCCACACCGCGCTCACGTTCGCCCACGTCTACCGGGCGCCGGTCATCCTCAACGTCGTCAACAACCAGTGGGCGATCTCCACCTTCCAGGCGATCGCGGGCGGCGAGGCTACCACCTTCGCCGCGCGAGGCGTCGGCTGCGGCATCGCCTCGCTGCGGGTGGACGGCAACGACTTCCTGGCGGTGCTGGCCGCGTCCCGCTGGGCGGCGCAGCGGGCCCGCAGCAACCTGGGGCCGACGCTGATCGAGTGGGTGACCTACCGCGGCGGCCCGCACTCGACGTCGGACGACCCCTCCAAATACCGTCCCGCCGACGACTGGGCGCGGTTTCCGCTGGGTGATCCGGTGACGCGCCTCAAGCAGCACCTGATCCGGATCGGCGAATGGTCCGAGGAGCAGCACGAGACGGCTCGCAGGGAACTGGAAGCAGCCGTCGCTGCCGCGCAGAAGGAAGCCGAGCAGCACGGCTCGCTCGCCAGCGGCTACATGCCAAGCGCCGCCGAGATGTTCGAGGATGTCTACAAGGACATGCCGCCACATCTGCGGCGCCAGCGCCAGGAACTTGGGGTATGACCCGCGCTAAAACCTGTAGCTGACGCCGATCTTCAGTACCGGATAGACGCGGTAGTCATCCGCCTTGTCCTGCAGTTCGCGACGCTCTGCCTCCAGCTGAGCGCTGCCCACCTGCGCCAGCAGACCGGGCGTGGCGGTCAAGGTGGTCTTGGGTTTGCCGACCATCACGCCGAGGTCGGCAAACATGCCCCATCCCTTCGACGGCCCGTGGCCAAAGCCCACGCCCAGGTAGGGCATCACGCTCGGCCACTTGATCGTCGTGTAAACCGCCTCGCCGGCAGCGGAATACTGCCGCCCGTTGATCGTCAGCGTCGCATCGCTGGTTCCGGTCGCGTCCACCCGCGAACTATTGAAGTTCAGGCCGGCTGTAACGCGGAACGCGGAGGCGGTGGGGAACCAGTCGCCGAGGATTCCGATCCCCCTCAGCTTGACCTTGGCCTTGTAGTCGATGTCCGCTGCGGTGAAGTCGTGATTCAGGCTGCCGTAGTTGATCTCGCCGCGTAGTCCGAATGAGTCGGTCAACGCGGTGCCTGCGCCGAGGCCAACGCCTTCGGTGCCGAGGTGAGAGTACAGTTCGCCGGCATTGACGCAAGCGACTGCGCCCATGGTCGCCAGCATGGCAAATACTTTCTTCATTGATTACTCACGGATGGGT
This sequence comes from Lautropia sp., assembly GCA_013813615.1. Lineage (GTDB taxonomy): Bacteria > Pseudomonadota > Gammaproteobacteria > Burkholderiales > Burkholderiaceae_E > Lautropia. Next base: position 3,726 of record JACCRJ010000168.1, read on the forward strand.
TGATCGCACGCGGAGTCTAGCTCGCGGGATCCACAAGGACCCGAACTCGTCGCACAGGCGCACCTACGGCACGACCGGCGGTTCAGAAGCGTATGCGCTGCCGCAACACAGACGCGCCGATGGGTTAATATCGAGCGCGTTCGATGTCGGCGACAACCTCTCCTGCATCGCCGTACCATCCGGACGACCCGCGCCACCCCTGCAAGTCGCCCCGGCCCAGCCCCCGGGGCGCAAGACACGATCGAGCGCGGAGACCTGAAGAATGACCGAACAAGACCAACTGCAGATGGCGCAACCTGTTCAACCAGCCAAGGTGGCCGCCGAGGACGGGCGGGCCGCGCAGGCGCCAGGCAAGAGTACGTCGCGCATGAGCATGATCCAGGCGCTGCGCTCGGCGATGGACGTGATGCTCGGCCGCGACGACGATGTGGTGGTCTTCGGCCAGGATGTCGGCTACTTCGGCGGCGTGTTCCGGTGCACTGAAGGACTGCAGGCGAAGTACGGCAAATCGCGGGTATTCGACGCGCCGATCTCCGAAGGCGGCATCGTGGGCGCGGCGGTGGGCATGAGTGCCTACGGGCTGCGGCCGGTGGTCGAAATCCAGTTTGCCGACTACTTCTATCCGGCCTCCGACCAGATCGTCTCGGAGGCGGCACGGCTGCGCTACCGCTCGGTCAACGAGTTCACCGCGCAGATGGTCATTCGCATGCCCTGCGGCGGCGGCATCTACGGCGGGCAGACGCACAGCCAGAGTCCCGAGGCGCTGTTCACCCACGTCTGCGGTCTGCGCACGGTCATGCCGTCCAATCCCTACGACGCCAAGGGCCTGCTGATCGCATCGATCGAGAACGACGACCCGGTCATCTTCCTGGAACCGAAGCGGCTCTACAACGGCCCCTTCGACGGCCATCATGACCAGCCGGTCGTGCCGTGGTCCAAGCACCCGCTCGGCGAAGTGCCCGATGGCTACTACACCGTGCCGCTGGAGTCCGCATCGGTCTTCCGGCCCGGCTCGGACCTCACCGTGATCACCTACGGCACGATGGTGTTCGTCTCGGAAGCCGCAGCGCGCGAGACCGGCATCGATGCCGAAATCATCGACTTGCGCAGCCTCTGGCCGCTGGACCTGGAAACACTGGTGAATTCGGTGAAGAAGACCGGCCGATGCGTCGTCGTGCACGAAGCCACGCGGACCTGCGGCTTCGGCGCCGAGCTGCTGTCGCTGGTCCAGGAGAACTGCTTCTACCACCTCGAGGTGCCGATCGAACGGGTCACCGGCTGGGACACGCCGTACCCGCATGCGCAGGAGTGGGCGTACTTCCCCGGCCCGGCGCGGGTGGGCGCGGCGTTCAAGCGGGCGATGAAGGGGGCGGCCCGGCGGAGGGCATGATGGGCGTGCACGTCATCAGGATGCCGGACATCGGCGAAGGCATCGCAGAAGTCGAAGTGGTGGCCTGGCACGTGCAGCCGGGCGACGAGGTCGGGGAGGACCAGCTGCTGGCCGAGGTGATGACCGACAAGGCAACGGTCGAGGTGCCTTCGCCGGTCGCGGGCAAGGTGCTGACCATCACCGGCAAGGTCGGCGAGCTGGTCGCGGTCGGCTTGGAGTTCGTGAGGATCGAGGTCGAAGGCGCCGGCAACGAGAAGGCGGTGACACCGCGGACCGTTTCAACCACCGAGCATGCGCCGGAGCCGCTGCCTGCAGCGACCGCGCCGGCACCCGATGCGGCAAAGCGTGCCGCTTCACCCCGCCCTTCCGGTTCGCCTTCCGCTGCCTCCCCGCGTACCC
>JACCRJ010000172.1 GCA_013813615.1 Lautropia sp.
AATCGGGAGTGCCATGGGTGCAGCAGTTTCGATTGGGCGGGAGGTTTGGGGGCGGCAGGCGCTGCGCCCGCAGCCGCTATTGTCGCCTGCCCGGCTACCAGGAGATCCAAGCATAATCGCGGGCATGATTCCCCTCGCCACCGCCCACCGACATCAAGGCTGCACGGTGGCGCTGCTGGGCACGGCGCAGACGCTGGCTTGGGCGTCCACCTACTACCTGCCGGCGATGATCGCGGCGCCGATGGCGCGCGACATCCGAGTGGCGACCCCGACCGTGTTTGGCGCCTTCTCCGCCGCGCTGATCGTCTCGGCGCTGCTCGGTCCGTATGCCGGCCGCGCCATCGACACCTGGGGCGGCCGTCCGGTGCTGGCCGCCACCAGCCTGGTGTTCGCCGCCGGACTGGCCTCGCTCGGCTTCGCCACCGGCCCCGTCGGCATGTTCGCGGCCTGGCTGATCGTGGGCGTCGGCATGGGCAGCGGCCTGTACGAGGCGGCGTTCGCCGCACTGGTCCGGCTGCTGGGCACAGGTGCCCGGCCGGCGATCACCGGCATCACCCTCATTGCCGGCTTTGCCAGCACCGTCGGCTGGCCGCTCACAGGCCTGCTGGAGGCGCAGTTCGGCTGGCGGGCCGCCTGCTTCACCTGGGCCGGGCTGCACCTGATCCTGGGGCTGCCGCTCAACCTCGCGCTGCCGAAGGTGAACGAGCCGGCGAGAGAAGGGGTGGAGCTCGCGCAAGCGGGCGTAGCGGCAGAGGCGGCTGCCACACAGTCCGTCCCGCCGATCTCCGCGCCCGCGGCCGCGTCCTCCGCGCCTGGGGCGCCGCCCACTACACCGGCGACCGCCCTCACCACTGCGCTGCTGGCCTACGTCTTCGCCGCCACCTGGTTCATCAGCACCGCGATGGCCGCGCACCTGCCGCGCCTGCTGGAGCTGGCCGGCGCAACCCTGGCCGTGGCCGTGGCCGCGGGCGCGCTGGTGGGGCCGGCGCAGGTGGCGGCGCGCCTGCTGGAGTTCGGGTTGCTCAGGAAAGTGCACCCGCTGTATTCCGCCATCCTCGCCGCGCTGGCGCATCCGCTGGCGGCAGGGGCGCTGCTGCTTGCGGGCGCACCGGCGGCAATTTTCGCGCTGCTGCACGGCGCCGGCAATGGCATTCTCACCATCGCCAAGGGCACCCTGCCCCTGGTGCTGTTCGGGCCGCAGGGTTACGGCCATCGTCAGGGTCTCCTGACGGTTCCGGCCCGGATGGCGCAGGCGGCGGCGCCGTTCCTGTTCGGCATCTGCCTGGACCGCTGGGGCGCCGGCGCGCTCTGGCTGTCGGCGGCCATCGGGCTGAGCGCGTTCGCCGCGCTGCTGATGATCCCGCGCACCGCCCCCTAGCGACGCAGCCGTATCCGGCGTTCCCACCACTCGAAGCCGACCTCCGCCAGCAGCGCCATCAGCGCCGCTGGTATCGCGCCCGCCAGCAGCAGCTCCCGGTCGTTCAGCGCCAGGCCGGTGACGATGCGTTCGCCGAAACCTCCGGCGCCGATGAAAGCGGCAATGGTCGCGGTGCCGATGTTGATCACCGCAGCCGTCCTGACGCCCGCCAGGATCACCGGCAGGGCGATCGGCAGTTCCACCGTGAACAGCACCTGCCGCCGGTGCAGCCCGAGCGCGGCGCCTGCCTCGCTTACGCCCGCCGGCACCTCGAGCAGGCCCGCGGTCGTGTTTCGCACGATCGGCAACAGGGCGTAGAGCGTCAGCGCGATCAACGTCGGCCAGGTCCCGATCAGGCCGGTCAGCGAGATCAGCAGCGCCAGCAGCGCGAGCGATGGAACCGTCTGCAGCAAGCCGGTCGCCGACAGCACCAGCCCGCGCAGATGCCGCCGGTTCGCGGCCAGGACCCCGAGCGGCAGTGCCAGCACCGTCGCCGCGAGTACCGAAACGACGACCAGCATCAGGTGCTGAAGCGTGAGGCGCGGGAGATCGTCGCCGAACAGCTTGGCGAGGAAGCCGCGGGGTGCCGTTTTCATTCCCGGGTTGCCGGTTGCGCCTGCTTGCAGGAAGTCTCCCGCTATCACGCCGAAGTCGCGCCCGCCGAGCTCGGCCTCCCCGTTCATCGCGATCATCCGCGGCTCGTCGATCCGCCCCTCGAGCCCCCCGATGGCGGCCCATGCCTGCGGAAACCGCTCGGGCACGTCGAGCCGGTAGAGCAGTACCGCGTCGTACTTCGGGAAGTAGCCGCGGTCGTCTTGCAGCGTGACGAGCCCGAGCGACGCGATCTTGGCATCGGTGGTGTAGATATCGATCGCATCGATGCTGCCGGTAGCCAGCGCGTCGTAGGCGATGCCGTGGTCGATGGCGGTCGGACTTTGGGCGAGCCCGTACCGCTTTGCGAGGCCGGCCCAGCCATCGGCGCGTCCGATGAACTCGTTCGAAAGCCCGAGCTTCAGTCGCGGATGCCGTGCCAGGTCCGACAGTTTTTCGATGCCGAGCTTCTTCGCATCGGCAGCACGCATGGCGAGCGCGTACCC
>JACCRJ010000212.1 GCA_013813615.1 Lautropia sp.
GCAGGCCGAGGAGATGGCGAAGACGTCTGCGGCTGCCAAGGCACCGGAATGGCCGGTCGGCGCGGTGATCGCGGCTGCGATCCGCAGCGGCCTCCATGTCGACAGCGTGTTTTTCGACGCTGGCCGCTTCCTCGACGTCGGCACGCCGGAAGGCATCACCGCGGCCAGCCGCTTTCCGACCGTCTGGAACGGCCTGGATTCGCCTGCTGCCGGCAGCCCCGGGGCGGCGTGCCCTGCCAACGCCGCCTGATCCCGGTGTCGATCACCACTGCGCCCGTCGCCTTCTGGCTGTTGCCAGGGGCCGCCGATGCCGCAAGCCTGCAGGCTCGCATCCGCGACCTTGCGCGCGACAACGGGACGGACGACTTTGAACCGCACGTGACCCTGCACGCCGACAGCTGCTGCAGCGAGGCGGATCTCGAGGCGGTATTGCGAAAGGTCGCGGCCGCCTCGGCGCCACTCACCCTTGGCGCACTTGCCACCGCGGATTCCGCTGTCTATTTCAAGGCCTTGTATGTGGATTTCCACGTGGACATCGACGTCGACGTCGCAGGCAAGGGGCTGGATGCAGCGCCCCTGCTTGCGCTGCGCCGGCGACTGGTCGGTGAAGTGCTGCAAGCCCGCGCCAGCCGGCAGGATACTGCCGCACTGTCCCTGCCCGCGCCGCGCGACCTCGAGCAGGCGCTGGCAGGCTATACCTTCCTTCCACACCTGAGCCTGCTCTACGGCAACCTGCCGCCGCCGCTCAGAAGGCGCCTGGCTGCGGCCAACGACCTGCGCGGCCGCAGCATCCGGTTCGATCGTATTGCCGCCGTTCGCCCGGCAGCGGGCCATGCCGACCTGTCCAAGGTTTCCAACTGGGAAGTATTCGGCCATCAGCGTCTGGGCGGCTGAGCGTCCGGGCGGCTGAGCCGGCGGGCTCCGCGGGAATTCCCCAATCGGTTGCCGCCGGCGCTGCTTGTATCCTTGCGGGTCGCTACACCCGCACGGACGGTTGCAGCAGACTGCGCCCCATGCCAACTCAAGGGAACGACACCATGGCGGATCTGCAAGCTGCATTCGAGAAGGCACAAGCCGACTCGCGGAACCTGCCCGAGCGCCCCGACAACATCACGCTGCTGAAGATCTACGCCCTCTACAAGCAGGCGACGACCGGCGACGCTGACGGCGAGCGACCCGGCTTCTCCGACATGGTGGGACGAGCCAAGTGGGACGCCTGGAACGCGCTGAGCGGCACCGAGCGCGAGGATGCCTTGCAGCAGTACATCGACCTCGTCGATGAATTGAAGGCTTGATCCGCCCGGGGATCTGCGAATAGCAGTCAGTCAAGGTCGAGTCACGACGCGAAGGCGCAGTCGGTAACCTCGCAACAACCGTTCATGCCATCCCGGATGGCTGCGGTGTGCAGCACGTCACAGAATCGGGCTCCAGTCAGCACTGCTGCAACAAGGCGGCGCTGGAAACAACGAGTTTCGCCCGATGCCGATGACTGCCTTCCCTATCCTTTTTCCCGCCGTTGGTCGGCGCGGCTTGCGTCTGCTGACGTTCCTTCGCGTCTCGCAGGTCTTCATATCCGCCGCAGTCGCCGCAAGCGGCCTGTCTGCCAGCTCTGCCGCCGCTCAGGTGGTGGTTCGTGATCTTCAGCCGGTGTCGATGCAGTTTCGCGCCAGCGCGCAGGATGGCATCCGCGCGCATCAGAACCAGGTAAGGGCAAGACAGGTGCGCGTTCGCCAGGCCCGCAATCCGGGCGGTCTGCCGCGCTTCGCGAACAACCTGACGATGTCCGGCGACCAGGGCAGCATTCCGCTGCGGCTGCACGACGCGCCCGTTCCGCCACCGAAGCCGCAGGCCCTGAAGCAGGTCGCCCCTTCCTCCATGGGCGTGATCAACAGCTTCATCCGAGGCGACCTCAATTCGGATCCGGACAACGGCACCGCCTCCGGCCTGGCCACCAGGGACCTCACCGTCGGCAGCGACTACCGCGTATCCGAGGACCTGATGTTCGGCCTTGCAGCGGGGAGTCTGCACACCGGCGACACGACCGGCACGACGGTGTCCGCCTACATGACACTGCAGCCGCTGGAGCGGATCTTCCTGGACATGAACCTGTCGTACGGCATGCACCAGGCGCGGTCTGCAGACACTTCCTCGACCGCCCCGGCGGCGCGCGTGAGCACCGAAGGCGTCAGCCGCAGCTTCAGCATGACGCTGAACCATCCACGCCAGATCGGCGAGTGGTACTGGTCTCCGTACAGCCGCTACGACCGGGTGGTGACCGACGTCGACACGAGTTCGGCGGCGGCCGCGAGCACCACCCCGCTTTCGTACGGCCTCTCGGCGGTCTCGGTCGGCAGCACCGCCGCGACTACCTGGGCAACCCCCTTCGGCGCAGTACGTCCGATGGTCATGGTCGAAGTCCAGCAGGAAGTAATCTCGGTCGCAGGCGTCGGCACAACCTCGTCGGTGACGCAGGGCGTCGTCGGCTTCGGCATGACAACGAAGGTCTCCCGCGACATGTCGGCATTCGCCGAGTCCCGCTACGAAAGCGATCTGGCTGCCACGCTCGACCGGCAGATGATGCTGGGCGTCAAGTTCATGTTCTGACGGCCGCGCCTCAAGCCGCAGGCAGCGCCACCGCAGACAGCGGTGCCCGTCCCTCGAAGAACTCCGTCAGGTTGCGCGCCGCCAGCATCGCCATGGCAAGGCGCGACGACCGGGTGGCGCTGCCGATGTGCGGAGTCATCACGATGTTGTCGAGTTCCAGCAGCGCGGGGTGCAGGGCGGGCTCGTTCTCGAACACGTCGAGCCCGGCTGCAGCGATGGTGCCGTTGCGCAGGGCCTGCGCCAGCGCCGCGTCGTCGACGATGCCGCCCCGGGCGATGTTGATGAGCGTGGCGGTCGGCTTCATCAGCGCCAGTTGCTCAGCGCCGATGATGTGGTGGGTCTGCGCCGAATACGGCAGCACCAGCACGACATGGTCCGCCCGGGCCAGCAGTTCCTCCCTCGACACCAGCGTCGCCCCCAGTTCCTCCTCGTTGGCCGCCCGACTGCGGTTGGCATAGATCAGCGTCATGCCGAAGCCGTGGCCGCGGCGAGCGACTGCCGAGCCGATTCTCCCCATCCCGACGATGCCGAGAGTAGCGCCGTAGAGATCGGTTCCGAGGAACTGATCCCAGGCCCAGCGCTGCCAGTGGCCCTGGCGCAGCCAGCGCTCCGACTCGGTGATCCGCCGCGCGGTCGCCATCAGCAAGGCGAACGCCATGTCGGCGGTGGCCTCGGTCAGCACGTCGGGGGTGTTGGTGACGACCAGGCCGCGGCGGCTGCAAGCGGCAAGGTCGATGTGGTTGTAGCCGACCGAGCCGGTTGCGATCATCTTCAGCCTGGGGCAGGCCTGCAGCAGGGTCTCGTCGACCCGATCCGAGGTCACGACGAACAATGCGTCCATGGCGGCCGCCTTCTCGCGCAGCGCCTGCATCGACCAGATCTCGTCCTCGGGGTTGGACTGCACCTCGAACACGCGCTCCAGGTGCTCCAGGACCTCCGGGAAGACGCGCCGCGTCACCAGCAGTTTCGCTCTGCTCATGGTTGCCCCTTGTCGATTCGCGCCGTCCCGCCGAGCGGGCTGAGGTCCGCGGCTCCATGCCCGCCTGCGCGGGCATGGAAGGACCGAGGGAGCGTCGCGTCCCGCGACGCGGCGGCCTGCAAGGCCGAGCCCTCCTTCGGGCGGCCGGGCGGAGGGCTCATTGGGCTGGCGCCTTGATCTCGAACACCTGGCGCAGGTACTGGATGTAGGCCTGGTCGTCGCACAAGTTCTTGGCCGGCGTATCCGATAGCTTGGCCACCGGCTGGCCGTTGCACCGGACCATCTTGATCACGATCTGCAAAGGCGTGTAGCCGAGATCGTTGGTGAGGTTGGTGCCGACACCGAAGGCAACGATCGTGCGATCCTTGAAGCGCAGGTAGAGCTTCTTGGCAAGGTCGAAGTTCAGCGAATCGGAAAACACCAGCGTCTTGGTCGCCGGATTCACCCGATTGGCCACGTAATGCGCGATCAGGCGTTCGCCCCAGGCGAAGGGATCGCCGGAATCATGGCGTGCACCGTCGAACAGCTTGCAGAAGTACATGTCGAAATCCCGCAGGAAGGCGTCGAAGCCGAAGACATCCGCCAGGGCGATGCCGAGGTCCCCGCGATACTCCTTGGCCCACATCTCGAAAGCAAAAGTCTGTGCGTCCCGCAGCCGCGGACCCAGCGCCTGGCATGCCTGCAGGTACTCGTGGGCCATCGTGCCGAGCGGCACCAGACCCTGCTTCATCGCGAACAGCACATTGGAAGTGCCGGCAAACCGCAGCCCGAGCCCGGCCTTGCAGGTCTTCAGCACCTCCTCGTGCCACTGCCGGGAGAAGCGTCGGCGGCTGCCGTAGTCCGCGATGCGGATCCCGGCCATCTGCGGGTCCTCATTGATGCTGCCGATCTTGGCGTCCAGGCGCCGGCGCCCCTCCTCGTAGTCGGGCCGAGACACCGTGCTGCGGAAGTAGATCTCGTTGACGATCGCCAGGACCGGGATCTCGAACAGGATCGTGTGCAGCCACGGGCCCCGGATGGTGATGTCGATCTCGCCCTGCGCGCTCCTGCCGTCCGCAGGATCCGCAGGCGCCACCGAGATGTACTTCTGGTTCATCTGGAACAGGCCCAGGAAATCGACGAAGTCGCTCTTGATGAAGCGCATCTGGCGCAGGTAGCCCAGCTCCGACTCCTGGAATCGAAGGGTGCATAGCGCGGCAATCCCCTGCCGGATCTCCTCGATGTACGGAACCAGGTCCACCCCGGGATTGCGGCACTTGAACCGGTACTCGACCTGGGCCCCCGGGAAGTGGTGCAGGACCACCTGCATCATCGTGAACTTGTAGAGGTCGGTGTCGAGCAGCGAGGTGATGATCATGGGCGGATTCTAGATCGTGGCGGACGGCCCCGGCGCTGCCGGCGGCGTCCGCAGGGTCAGCGACGGCGGCGCGAGTAAAATGGCCCAAACCCACAGCCTCCAGACCAGATCTCCATGCCGCACATCGTCCTCGAATCCTGCATCCGCTGCAAGTACACCGACTGCGTCGACGTCTGCCCGGTTGATTGCTTCCGGGAAGGTCCCAACATGCTGGTCATCGACCCGGACGAATGCATCGACTGCGCGGTCTGCATCCCGGAATGCCCGGTCGAGGCCATCAAGGCCGAGGAAGACGTGCCGGCCAACCTGCACCACATGATCGAGTTGAATGCGGTGAAGTCCCAGTCCTGGCCCAGCATCACCCGAACCAAGCCGTCTTTGCCGGATGCGGACCAGTGGAAGGACGAAAAGGAGAAGCTCAAGTTCCTCGATGGATGAAAAACCGCCGCGAATCGACAAATCGGCGCGTTTGAGACCGATTTCCGTGCGGACTGCACGCTGTCGGGTTAGGCTGGGCCTGGGATTTGCCTACGAGTAGCCGGGAATCTACCGGATTCCGGTTGGAGAAAAACAAGATGCTGTATCAGGTACGTGAGGCGCAGCGCGCGGTATTGACGCCGGTTTCGGGCTGGGCTGAGGCCATGAGCAGGCTCTACAGCAGCCCCTACAGCCCCTTCAGCTACATGCCACTGGCCACCCGTGCGGCAGCAGGCTTCGAGCTCCTGCACCGGATCGGCAAGGAGTACGAGAAGCCCGCCTTCATGCTCGACTCCACGAGGATGGCCGGAGCCGACGTGCCGGTGACGGAACACGTCGAGTTGGCGCTGCCGTTTTGCAAGCTTCTGCGCTTCCAGCGGGAGTTGCCAGCCAGGCTCGTCGCCCGCCAGGACGACCCGAAGGTGCTGATCTTCGCACCGCTCTCCGGCCATTATGCAACGTTGCTTCGCGACACCGTCCGCGCCATGCTGCCGGACCACAACGTCTACATCACCGACTGGGTGGATGCGCGGATGGTGCCCCAGGCCGCAGGCAACTTCCACCTGCACGACTACGTCGCCTACTGCATCGAGTTCATCCGCCATCTCGGTCCCCAGGTGCACCTCATCTCGGTATGTCAGCCGACAGTGCCGGTACTCGCAGCCGCTTCGGTCATGGCGACGCTGAAGGATCCGGCGCAGGCCCGCAGCCTGATCCTGATGGGCGGCCCCATCGATCCGCGCCAGAGCCCCACGGCCGTCAATGACCTCGCCACCAGCAAACCGTTCGACTGGTTCGAGCGGACCGTCATCCATCGGGTGCCGGGGCGATATCCGGGTGCCGGCCGCCGCGTCTATCCGGGCTTCCTGCAGCATGCCGGTTTCGTCACCATGAACCCTGACCGGCACGCGCAATCGCACTGGGACTTCTACCTGGACCTGGTCCGCGGCGATCTGGAGGATGCGGAATCGCACCGCGGCTTCTATAACGAATACAACGCGGTGATGGACCTGCCGGCGGACTACTACCTGGAGACCATCCGGACGGTTTTTCAGGAGTTTCGCCTGCCAAAGGGCACCTGGGAACTGCCGTTCGAGGGCAAGACCATGCTGGTGCGACCCCAGGACATCCGCAACGTGCCGCTGCTCACCATCGAAGGCGAGCTCGACGACATCTCCGGTGTCGGCCAGACAGCCGCGGCGCATGACCTGTGCACCGGCCTCGCGCCGTCGCTGCACCAGCGCCTGGTGGCCAAAGGCGCGGGGCACTACGGGATCTTCAGTGGCCGGCGATGGCGCGAGATCATCTATCCCTACGTGAGGGGCTTCATCGCCGATGCGGCCAAACCGCGCAAGCGCAAGCCGAGCTGAACCGCCGGCACCCGAGGCGCGGGTCGGGGAATTCGACCCGCGGGTCGGGGAATTCGACCCGCGGGTCGAGCAGATTGACCGCCTGCTACCGCAGACCCAGTGCCGCCGATGCGGCTACGAGGGTTGCCGGCCGTATGCCGAGGCCATTGCCGCCGGCGCGCCGATCAACCGTTGCCCGCCGGGCGGAACCGCAACACTGAGCGCGCTCGCGCAGTTGCTCGGCACCGAGGCGCCGGCGCTCGACCGGAGTTGCGGACCGGCGCAGGCGCGCCGGATCGCCAGCATCGACAACCGGCTCTGCATCGGCTGTACCAAATGCATCCGCGCCTGCCCGGTGGATGCCATCGTCGGCGCACCGAAGCATCAGCACCACATCCTCGCCGACCGCTGTACCGGGTGCGACCTCTGCCTGCCGCCCTGCCCGGCCGACTGCATCTCGATGACCGCCCTCGGCGCCGACTGGGCGCCGATGGATGCCGCTCGCGGGCGCAGCCATCATCGCGCCCGGCTGGCCAGGCTCGCCGCTGCAGATGGGCCACCCGCGGATGCCGACCGGCGCGACCCGCTGCTGACCCTCGGCGCCCCGGCCGAGCGGTCGCGGCGGCTTTCGAAGATCCTCGAGCGCGTTCGCGACGCGGCGCGCCGATGAAGCCGGCAGACCGCCTGGCGCTGTTCGAGCGGTTCGCGGCAGCCAATCCCGAACCGACGACGGAGCTTGAATTCAACACGCCGTTCGAGCTGCTCGCGGCGGTGCTGCTGTCGGCACAGGCCACGGACAAGGGTGTCAACGCAGTGACCCGGCGCCTGTTCCCGGTGGCGAATACGCCGCAGGCGATCGTCGGCCTGGGCGTGGACAAGCTGAGCGAGGCGATCCGAACCCTGGGGCTCTACCGGAACAAGGCGAAGCACCTGATGAAGACCTGCGAGATCCTGCTGCAGAAGCATCAGGGCCAGGTCCCGGCAGACCGGGCATCACTGGAGTCGTTGCCGGGGGTGGGCCGCAAGACAGCCAACGTGCTGCTGAACACTGCATTCGGGGAGCCGACCATCGCAGTCGACACGCACATCTTTCGCGTCTCCAACCGTCTCGGCCTGGCAAGGGGGCTGACGCCGGAAGAAGTCGAGCGCAAGCTGAACAAGGCAACGCCACCGGCGTACCGGCAAAACGCGCACCACTGGCTGCTGCTTCACGGGCGCTACGTTTGCAAGGCGAGAAGGCCGGAATGCTGGCGCTGTCTGGTCAGCGACCTGTGCAGCTATCGTCCGAAGTCGCTGCCGCCGCCGGCCGGGTCCATGCTGGACGCCCCGCCCCGGGTGGATGAGGCGCGCGTCGATGTCCAGAGTCACGCCGATGTTTGATCCGAAACTCGCCGACGTCCGGCGCTTCTTCTGCGGCATCTGGCGCAAGCACCGGGACCGGATGCCGCTCGAGCCGCTGGAGGCCTTGGCGCTCGACTGGATCCTGAAGCATCCTGAATATCACCGCAGCCTCGAGAACCCCGACGCCGCCGTCGCGGCCGACTATTCGCCGCAGGCCGGCAAGACCAACCCTTTCCTGCATCTGTCGTTGCACCTCGCGGTGAGCGAGCAACTCTCGATCGATCAGCCACCGGGCATACGAGCCCTCGTGCAGGCGCTGGAGCGCAAGCTGGGCAGCGCCCACGACGCCGCGCACCAGGCCCAGGAGTGCCTCGCGCAGACGCTGTGGCGGGCGCAGCGCGACAGCCAGCCGCCGGATCAGCAGGCCTATCTCGACTGCCTCAGCCGACGCGCCGGGCTCCCCCCCTCGGCAGGATAAACTCGGCAGCTGCGGCCGGCGGACGGCCTCACCTGCGGAGCTTCCCATGCTGGCGTCCCTCATCCCCAAGGAACGGCGATTCTTCGAGCTGTTCAACCAGCACGGGGAGCAGATCGTCGAAGGCGCCGGCCACCTGGTCGCCCTGCTGAACGGCTTCAGCGACGAGCGGCTGCGCCAGACCAAGCTCGCGGCCATCGACGCCTGCGAGAAAAAGGCGGACCACTTCACCCACGAAACCATCGCGCTGCTGCAGCGCAGTTTCGTCACCCCCTTCGACCGGGAGGACATGCACCGGCTCATCAATCGGATGGACGACGTGCTCGACTTGACCCAGGATGTGGCGGAGACGATGGAGCTCTACGACCTGCGCCGCGTCTCGATGGATGCGATCCAGTTGGGCGAGTTGGCAGAGATGGGATGCCTGCGCGTCAAGGACGCCGTCGCCCTGCTGGACGACATGAGCAACGCCGATACCATCCTGAAGCTGTGCAACCAGATCGACCAGATCGAATCGGACGCGGACCGGGTGATGCGCTCGGCGATGTCGAAGCTGTTCCGCAATGAAAGCGACATCCTGCAGGTCATCAAGCTGAAGGCCGTCTACGAGCTGCTGGAAGCGCTGACGGACAAGTGCGAGGAAGTCGCCGACGTGCTCGAGAGCATCGTGCTGCAGCATGCTTAGCTTCCTGATGCTGCTGGCGCTTGCGTTCGGCTTCCTCAACGGCTTTCATGACGCGGCGAACTCCATCGCCACGGTCGTGTCCACCCGCGTGCTGCGTCCGCTGCAGGCAGTGGCCTGGGCGGCCGCTTTCAACTTCCTGGCCATCCTGCTGCTGCAGACCGGCGTGGCGGCAACGATCGCAACCGGGCTGGTGGAACCTGCGGCCATCGATCCCGGGGTCGTCTTCGGTGCCCTGACCGGCGCAATCATCTGGAACCTCGTTACGCTGCGGCTGGGAATACCCATCAGTTCGTCGCACGCACTGATCTGCGCGCTCCTGGGCGCCACCCTGGCTGGCGCCGGACCCGCGGCACTGGTGGTGGATGGCGTGGCGCTGTTCCTGCTGTTCGTGTTGTTGTCGCCCCTGATCGGCCTCGCATTGGGGCTCTCGCTGATGGTGGTGGTGTTCAACCTGTTCCGGCGGGTCGCCGCACGCGGTGCCGACCGGCTCTTCCGACGGCTGCAACTGGTCTCGTCGGCCATCTACAGCATCGGTCACGGCAGCAATGACGCCCAGAAGACCGTCGGCATCATCTGGCTGCTGCTGATCTGCGCCGGCCGCGCGTCCGCCGACGGTCCCCCCGGGTGGGTCGGCTTTGCCAGCTACGCGGCCATCGCCGCCGGCACCCTGCTGGGCGGCTGGCGCATCGTCAGGACGATGGGCCAGCGCATCGTGAAGCTCACGCCCGCCGGTGGCTTCTGTTCCGAATCGGCCGGCGCCGGCGCGATCCACCTGGCGTCGTTCTTCGGCGTACCCATCTCGACCACGCAGACGATCACCGCATCGATCGTCGGCGTCGGTATCGTCAATCGCCTGTCGTCCGTCCGCTGGGGCGTGGCGGGCGTGATCCTGTGGGCATGGTTACTGACCCTGCCGGCAGCCGGACTTCTGGGCGCGCTGGCATGGTATCTGGGCAGGGGAATGTTTTGAGCGAACCAGCGAGCGGCACGCTGTTCCTGCCCGCGGTCAACGGCGAGCCGCCCCGGCGGTTGCGGGCGATCGGCGCCAGGGTCAGCCTCGACCTGATGCCGGATGAAGGGCATTCGGTGGGGCAGATCCAGATCAACCGCGGCACGCAGCACGCGATGAACTGGTTGTTCGACCGCGGCGCGGAATCACCGCCGCCCGGGACCCACCACTAGGAGCCTGGCATGTCGGCACGACATGAAACGAAGCCGCTAACCTGCAGCGGCAGCGGTGGCAGCGGCTTGGGCGGCTGCCCGGCGCTCGGCGATCGGCCGCTGGTCGATCGGCAGGTGCATCATCGCCGCGAAGGCGCCGAAGGCGATCGCTCCGATCCAGGCCCAGTCGTACGAGCCGGTCAGGTCGAAGATCCGCCCGCCCAGCCAGGCACCCAGGAAACTACCGAGCTGGTGGCCGAGGAAAATCACGCCACCCAGCAGCCCGAAGTTGCGCACGCCGTAGATCTGGCCGAGCAAGGCGTTGGTGGGCGGAACGGTTGAGAGCCAGAGCAGCCCGATGACGGCCGAGAAGACATAGACCGACAGCGTGCTCAGCGGCAGCAGCAGGAAGAGCGCCATGGCGATGGACCGACCCACGTAGATCCCGCTGAGCAACCACTTCTTGGAGATCCTCATGCCGAGCCAGCCGACGGACAGGCAGCCGATCACGTTGAACAGCCCGACCAGCGCGATCGCCTGCGCGCCGAGCGCCAGCGGCATCCCCTTGTCGGTCAGGTAGGCCGGCAGGTGCAGGCCGATGAAGACCACTTGCAGTCCGCAGACGAAATAGCCCCAGAACAGCAGATGGAAGTTGCGGTCGCCGACCGCCTCATGCAGCGCCTCCCGCAGACTCGCACTGCCGCTGGCCTTGAGGCCGGCCTCCCGGTCGCCGCGGACCGCCAGCGCGAGCAGCAGGATCACGGCCACCAGCGCGGCATGCACCTGCAGTGCGCTGGCCCAGCCGAAATCGCGGATCAGCCAGCCGGTGACTGGAAGGAACAGGAACTGGCCGAAGGAGCCGGCGGCGGTGCCGATGCCGAAAGCCCAGGTGCGGCGATCCGGCGGCACCAGCTTGCCGATGGCGGTGAAGACCGCGCCGAAGGCGGTGCCGCCGATACCCAGCCCGATCAGCAGCCCTGCGGTGAGGTTCAGCTCGAGCCCGGTGCTGGCATAGACGGTGCCGATGAAACCGGCGGTGTACAGCACCGCGCCGAAGAGCAGCGTGCGCATGGTGCCGAAGCGATCCGACATGGCGCCGAGCATCGAGCCGCCGATGCCCCAGACCAGGTTCTGCATCGCAATCGCGAGGCTGAAGGTCTCCCGGCTCCAGCCCCTTGCCTGCGTCAGTTCCGGCAGGAACAGGCCCCACGACGACCGCGCGCCGTTGGAGATCAGCAGAATCAGGCAGCCGAAGATGAGCACCGGCATGAAGCTGCGCGCGCCGCCCGCAGGCGGCCCGACCGGCGAGGAATGGACAGGGGTGCTCACGACAGCTTGCCCAACCCCGACAGGCTCCGAGCCGCAACGTCGATGGTCTGGTCGATGTCTGCTGCGGTATGCGCGGAAGAGAGGAAGAAGGCCTCCACCGGCGAGGGTGGGAGATAGATGCCGCCGTCGAGCATCAGGTGATAGAACTTCCTGAACCGTTCGTTATCCTGCGCCAGTGCTTCGGCGTGCGTCTGCGGCGGCGTCGCCCGCATATAGATGCCACCCATCGCGCCGGCGGAGCGGGCACAGAAATCGACGCCGGCCTGGGCGCCGGCAGCATTGAGGCCGTCGATCAGGCGCTTCATGGATGTCTCCAGGCGCTCGTAGAACCCGGGCATGGAGATCACTTCCAGCGTCGCCAGCCCGGCGGCCATGGCGATCGGATTGCCCGAGAGGGTTCCCGCCTGGTACACCGTCCCCAGCGGCGCCATCATGTCCATCACCAGCGCCGGCCCGCCGACCGCGCCAACCGGCATCCCGCCACCGATGACCTTGCCGAAGACCGTCAGATCCGGCGTCACGCCGAAACGCGCCTGTGCACCGCCGAGGCCGACCCGGAAGCCGCTCATCACCTCGTCGAAAATGAGGATGGCTTGATGCTGATCGCAAAGGTCCCGCAGGCCCTGCAGGAAACCATCGGACGGCAGGATCAGGTTCATGTTGCCCGGCACCGGCTCGACGATCAGGCAGGCGATGTCTTGCGGATGCTGCCGGAACAGCCGGCGCACGCTGTCCAGGTCGTTGTAGTCCGCGACGAGGGTATGGCGCACCACGTCTTGCGGCACGCCGGCCGAACTCGGCATGCCGAACGCAAGCGCTCCGCTGCCGGCCTTCACCAGCAGGCTGTCGGCAGTGCCGTGATAGCAGCCTTCGAACTTGATGATCTTCGAGCGCCGGGTGTAGCCGCGTGCGAGCCGCAGGGCCGACATCGCCGCCTCGGTCCCGGAACTGGTGAAGCGGACCCGGTCGACATGCGGGAACAGCCCGCAGATCTCCTCGGCGAGCTCCGTCTCCAGCACGTTCGGGGCGCCGAACGACAGGCCGCGCAACGCCGCTTCCTGCACGGCCTTCACCACCCGGGGATGCGTATGGCCGATGATCATCGGCCCCCACGAGCCGAGGTAGTCGATGTACTGCCGGCCCTCGACGTCCCACATGTAGGCGCCCTCGGCCTTCGCGATGAAGCGCGGCGTACCGCCCACCGCGCGGAACGCCCGGACGGCCGAGTTGACGCCGCCGACCAGCACCTTCCTGGCACGATCGAACTGCTCGGTATTGGTGGTGCTGGTCATCGGTGCCTGTTACCTGGCGAAGGGCTGCGACGGATCTCCGAACGCCTTGAACTCCAACGCGTTGCCCGACGGGTCGAGGAAGAACATGGTCGCCTGCTCACCCACCTCCCCCTTGAAGCGGACGTGCGGCTCGATTACGAACTTCGTGCCGCCCTGCTTGAGGCGTTCGGCCAGTTCCTCCCACGCCCGCATGGCCAGGACGACGCCGAAATGGCGCACCGGCACGGCGTCGCCGTCTACCTCGCTGGTGGCCCGATGGCCGACCTCATCCGGCGCGAGGTGCGCGACGATCTGGTGGCCGAACAGGTCGAAGTCGACCCAGTCGCTGGAGCTGCGCCCTTCCGGGCAGCCGAGCAGGCCGCCGTAGAAGCCGCGGGCAGCCGCTAGAT
>JACCRJ010000217.1 GCA_013813615.1 Lautropia sp.
CCAGGCTCGATGAAATGCTGCATGGCGGCATCCCGGAAGGCGAGAGCCTGCTCCTGGCCGGCCCCTCCGGTGCGGGCAAGTCGACGCTGGGCATGCAGTTCATCGACGAGGGCCTGCGCCAGGGCGAGCCCGGCATCGTCGCCATCTTCGAGGAGTTGCCCATCGAGCACGTCCATCGGGCCAGAATGTTCGGCATCGACTTCGACAAACCCCAGAAAGACGGCAAGCTCAAGCTCATATACCTGCGCCCGCTGGATCTCTCCGTCGATGAGACGGTTCATGAGATCGTAAAGTCCGTCAAGGAGATCGGGGCCAAGCGGCTGGTCATCGACTCCCTGGTCGGGTTCGAGATGGCGCTGGCCCCCGGCTTTCGCGAGGACTTCCGCGAATCGCTCTACCGCATGATCGCCGCCCTCACCCGGTTGGGCGTGACCATCGTCAGCACCGTCGAGGTCGAGGAAGACTTCACCTCGATGAACCTGAGCAAGTTTACCGTCTCGTTCCTGGCGGACGACATCCTGCGCATGCGTTACGTCTCGATCAACGGCCAGATGCGCAAGATGCTCATGGTGGTGAAGATGCGCCGCAGCGCGCACTCGATCGACATCCATGAATACCAGATCACCAAAAAGGGCGTGGTCATCGGCGAGCCCCTTCGCGGCTACCGCGGTCTCACCACCGGAATCCCGGAACCGTGGTCGGTCGAATCCGGGCAAAATGATCCAGCACTGTGGCTGGACCGTCCTCCCCAGCCCGCGCCGAAGCCCCCTCGTACGCGCAGGAGCAAGAAAGATGACTGAGCCTTCGGGAACGGCGCTGGCAGGGGACTTCGAGCAGCAACTGCGTGAAATGAACGACGCACTGCTGGTGTCGTCTGTCCACCAACACGAGCTCACTGCAAGGGCGCAGGAGTTGGAGAGCCTGGTCAGGCAGCAGGCCGAGCAACTGGCTGGCGAATCGCGCCGCAAGGACGAGTTTCTCGCCATGCTCAGCCACGAACTGCGCAACCCGTTGGCTCCCATCTGCAGCGCGGTGCATCTTCTCAAGTTGCACGCACGCGGCAGCGAAAATGCGATCCAGCAGCAAGCCCTGGCGATCATCGAGCGCCAAGTCAACAACATGACAAAGCTGATCAGCGATCTGCTGGAGGTCTCGCGCGTGGTCAGCGGCAGGATCAACCTCAACCAGACTGTCCTGGACCTCGGCCAGATCGTGAAGCATGCGGTCGAGACCGTCACGCCGATGATCGAGCAGCGCAAGCACGAACTTCTCGTGCATCGGTGCGATGAGCCGGTCTGGGCCTATGCGGATGCCACCCGCATGGAAGAGGTGCTCATCAACCTCCTGGACAACTCAGCGAAGTACACGCCCGACGGCGGGCGCATCGAGGTCTGGTGCGAGGGCATTTCCGGCGACAAGTTCGTGCAGGTGCGGATTCGCGACAACGGCATCGGGATCGATGAGAAACACCTGCCGCACATCTTTGATTTGTTCACGCAAGCCGATCGCTCGCTGGCCCGCAGTGCAGGGGGGCTGGGCATCGGGCTGTCATTGGCGCATCGGCTGGTCGAACTGCACAGCGGGACCGTCGAAGCGCGCTCTCCTCCGCCGGGAAGCGAAGTTGGCAGCGAGTTCATCGTCAAGCTGCCGATGTTTGGCTCGCCGATTGCGGAGGCGAGGTTGCTGGCGGACGAGCCCGCGCCCGATCCTCGCGGAATGCGCGTCCTGGTCGTCGATGACAACATCGACCTGGTGACGATGCTTTCCAGCGTATTGCGGAAGAAGGGCTATGCGGTGGAGGTGGCCTACACGGGTCCCGAGGGCCTGCAGGTCGCTCGGCAATGGCGGCCGGATGTCCTGCTGCTCGATATCGGACTGCCGGGGCTGGACGGTTACGACGTCGCCCGTCGATTGCGGACCCTGCCCCTCGGTGAGGAGGATGGCGGGGAGACATTCCAGGGGCGGATCATCGCGGTGACCGGCTACGGCCGGGGCATCGACATCGCCCGTGCCGGAGAGGCCGGTTTTGACGCCCACCTGGTGAAACCCTTCGCGTTCGATGAGCTTGAGAAGTTGATGTCGTCCGTGCGGAGTCGTGCTTCCTTCGATAGCGTAAGAAGTGGCTGGTTGGCTAACGACTGAGTCTCCTTCCTGACCGACCTCTGCCTTATGGGGCGGTAGCGGACAAAGCCGGACGCGCCGCCGTGCAATCCTGAAAACGCTGCAATGCGCTTGCACTTGCCCGCCCCCCCGGCAACGGCACTTCCGTTGTTGTCACCTTGCCGAAGGCGTGAGCGCGTGGACGTCTGCCGCTTGTGAGCCGCGAACTCCGACGGCCTGACCTAGCCGTGCCCCATGTCCAGTGGCTGAAGTTCCTGCGCCAGATCGACCGCGAGACGCTCAAGGACAAGACGCTGCACCTGATCGCCGACACCCACGCCACCCACAAGCATCCCGTCGTGCAGAACTGGCTCAACAAGCATCCCCGATTCAACATGCACTTCACGCCCACCTCGGC
>JACCRJ010000220.1 GCA_013813615.1 Lautropia sp.
GTTGTAGTCCGCGTCCATGAAGACGTAGGAGCCCGGCTGGATTTCGGTGTAGACGCCGCTCGCGCCTTCGTACGGGAACGTGCCGGTGCCGGCGCCGGACACCACCGGGCAGGGGATGCCGGCAGTGACAAGCGCATCGCGGGCGATCGCTGCCTGGACGATGGCGGCCCGGGCGGCGGCGGCGCGCTGCGGCACATCCCGGATATGCTGCGCGCCCCCATGGTAGGCCTGCAGGCCTGCCAACTTCAGATAAGGGGCGGCGGTGATCGCCTGCGCGAGTTGCAGGACCGGATCCCCTGGGGCGACGCCGCAGCGGCCCTGGCCGACATTCACTTCGATCATCAGCGCGACCGTGCTCCGGGCTGCTTGCGCGAGACGGGCTATGGCGGCGACGTTGTCGAGGTCATCGACGCAGGCGGCGACCCGGATCCTGCTGCTCAGGCCGACGAGCGCCGCAATCTTGCGATCGCCGATGATCTCGTTGCAGATGAGGATGTCGTCGATGCCTTCGTCGGCGAGGGCTACCGCCTCGCTCACCTTCTGCACGCATACCCCGACTGCGCCGGCTGCGATCTGGCGCCGGGCGATCTCCACGCACTTGTTGCTCTTGGCATGCGGTCGCAGGGCGACGCCGAGTCGTTGCGCCTGCGCGGCCATCCGCGCGACGTTGGCCTCGAAGGCCGCCATGTCCATGACCAGGGCGGGCGTGTCGATGTCCAGGATCGAGTCGCCGACGCGGGCCGGCAGGGGCTGGGTCACGGCAGGCTCTAGACGGGTCGTACCACGTAGCCGCCGGACTTGTCGTCGTCCTCGAGGATGACCAGGTTGCGGTCGCGCGCTTCCTCCAGCATGCGGTTGAAGGACTTGAAGCCGTAGTAGACCTCGTTGAAGCCCGGATTTCGGCGCTTGAGGGTCTGCTTGATCATCGATCCCCAGATGCGTTCGTCTTCGCCGCGCTCTGCGACCAGCGCCTCAAGCGTTTCCACCACCAGCTCCAGCCCGTGCAGGATCCGTTCCTCGCGGTCGGCCGCAGACGGTGGCTGCCCGCTGTTGCCGGCCAGCCCAAGCGGCTCCGCCATCGCTTCCTCCGAGGTCAACGGCTCGTAGGCGGGGGCGTCGGCGGGTGATCCGGAGGTAGCTGCATCGGCAGAGGCCGGGTCGAGGAAATCGGAGTTGGAGGAGTCCGGGTCGTGGACATCGGGTTCGGCGAGCGCCGAGCCGTTGTTCGTCAGTCCGTCCTTGTCATCCTTATCGCCCTTGGTTCCCCTGGCGCCTCTGCGGCCCCGGCCGGTCCTGGCGGTCTTGCCGCTCTTGTCGATCTTGTCGATCTTGTCGGCGTCGGGCTGTTCGGCTGCGCCCGGTGCGCCGGGTGCGCCGCTGAGGTCGATTGCGTCGGCGCTGCCCTCCAGCTTCTCCACCTTCTCGCTCCGCTCGACGACCTTCTCCCCCCGGTCAGCGACCCTCTCGAGCGACTCGCTCCTGCGGCGGGCGGGGGCGCGGGTCCTGGCGACGGCAGAGCTCCTGCGGCGCTGCTCGCGCACCAGGTCGTCATAGAAGATGAATTCGTCGCAGTTGGCGATCAGCAGGTCGGAGGTGGAGTTCTTCACGCCCACCCCGATGACGGTCTTGTCGTTCTCGCGAAGTTTGCTGACCAGCGGCGAAAAATCGGAATCGCCGCTGATGATGACGAAGGTATCGACGTGGGCCTTGGTGTAGCAGAGGTCCAGCGCGTCCACCACCATGCGGATGTCGGCGGAATTCTTGCCGGACATGCTCACGTGCGGAATCTCGATCATCTCGAAGGACGCCTGGTGCATCGAGGTCTTGAAGTCGCGGTAGCGTTCCCAGTCGCAATAGGCCTTCTTGACGACGATGCTGCCCTTGAGCAGCAGGCGCTCCAGGATCTTGCGGATGTCGAAATGTTCGTAGCGGGCATCCCTGACGCCGAGGGCGACATTCTCGAAATCGCAGAACAAGGCCATGTTCTGGGTGTCCGACGTGTTACGACTCATGTGAGCGGTTCTCTTGTTGTATGGACAGCATCTGCCAAACCGGCATTGTCCCTCATGCTGCCTTTTCGGCTTCTGGCGGATCGGTCCGGTCCTGCGGCGCCGTCGGCTCCTTCGGTTCCGGCTGTTCCTGCGGGCTGCCTTGCCGCAGCATTTCCCGGAGCCAGCTGCTGAAGGCGGCGACGTGCGGCAGCCCCGCGGAGACGCGATTGACGATCAGGTAGAAGGCGTGCGGCGAGTACAACCGGTCGGGGAAGGGGCAGACCAGGTCGCCGCGTTCGACGAGCTCCTGGATGTAGAGCACCGGGGCGAGCATCACGCCCTGGCCGCGCACGGCCGCTTCCACTGCCTGGTAGGTGAAGTTCAGCGAGAGCGTCCTGGCGTCGCGAGGCATCGGTACGCCTGCCTCGGCGAACCAGCGCTCCCAGCTGTGGAACTCGTCGTAGGGCAGGTTGTGGTCCTGCACCAGGAAGGTCGCCCGCGCGAGGTCGGCGGGTTTCTTCAGTGGACCGATGCGCTCCAGCAGCTTCGGGCTGAGCACCGGCGTCAGGTGCTCGTCGCGCAGCATGACCGCATCGCGCGGCGCCTGGTCCATGCGGCAGTACCGGATCGCCAGGTCGATCCCCTCGTTCTCCAGGTCCCGCACCTCGTCCGCCGCGTCGATCCGGATGTCGATGTTGGGGTACTTCTCCGAGAAGAGCTCGAGCCGGGGCACCAGCATCAGCGAGGCGAAGGAGGCGAAGGTCGTCAGTGTGATCCGCTTGCGCTGCTTGAGGCCACGCAGGTCTGTGACCGCCCGGTCGATATCGGCAAGGCTGCCGTGCACGACGCGGTATAGCCGCTGCCCGGCAGGGGTGAGCGTCAGCTGCCGGATCTGCCGCCGGAACAGCGGCTTGCCGACCTGCTCCTCCAGGGTCTTGATCTGGCGGGAGATGGACGATTGGGTGAGATGCAGTTCCTGCGCCGCCAGCGTGAAGCTGAGCAGCCGCGCCGAGGCCTCGAAGCCACGCAGGCCGGCCAGCGGGACCGGCCGGTGCGGCCCCAGGGGAGAGCGGGTTGCCATGACGCCATTATGCATGCATCGGGTGCATGCATAATGCGCGATTTATTCGTTTGTCCCGAGGGCCGTTCTGAATCCCTGTCCCAATCGGCGGGGCTGCCTTACAGGTACGGCAGATAGGTCGGCGGCGTCCGGTAGTGTTCGTGCACGCGCGAATTCCAGTCTTCGTTGCTCCAATCGAACGTCTCGCCGCCGGTATACGCCGGTGCGCTTTCGACTTGGTCGCGGGTAACGTCGGTGCGGTAGCCGTCTAGGGCAGTGTCGTATTTCAGCGCGTTCCAGGGGATCGGGTAGAAGGCCTTGCCCATGCCCAGGATGCCGCCGAAGCTCATCACGGCGTAGGCGACGCGGCCTGAGACTCTTTCGATCATCAGGTGGTCGATTTCGCCGACATGGTCGCCGGACGCTCCGTAGACCTCAGTTCCCTGGACTTTGCTACTGGAGATCAGCCGCGGGCTCGCCTTCGTCGAAGCGGCGCCGTCGGTGCCTGTCGCGGCGGTGCCGGCAGGAGTGTTCATGGTATCCATCTCAGTCTCCTCTGCCGAAGAGTCCGACGCAGCGGACGGGGGCTTGTGGCCCCGCGAGTTGCCGCGGGGCGTCTACAAGTAAATGGCAATTGGCAAGCAGCAATTTGCGTGCCTTGGCGTACCTCAAGCCTGCTTCCGGGGTGCCCGTCCGGTCGGTTCCCGATCTGACCGGGCGGTGAGCAGCTTGTCCACCGCGGACAGGTCCTGTACGACATCATCGATGCCCTCCCAGGGATCGGCCTTGAGGCTTGCCAGCCGCTGCGGGACGCTGTCAATGTCGAACCCATTCGCGGCCTTGAGCCGGCCGAGTTCCTCCCAGGCCAGCGGCACCGCCACCGGCGCTCCGGGCCGCGACCGCAGCGACCAGGAGGCGACGCTGGTTGCGCCACGGCCGTTGCGCAGGTAATCGATGAAGATCCTTCCCTCGCGCGCCGCCTTGCTCGCGGTGGTGACGTAGCGCCGCGGCTCCCGCGTGGCAAGCGTTTCAGCGGCCGTCCGGGCGAACGGTTTGACGACGGACCAGTCGCAGCCGGGGTTGATCGGCACCACCACGTGCAGCCCCTTGCCACCGGAGGTCCTCAGGAACGACTGGAGGGATAGCTCCTGCAGCAGGTCGCGAACCTGCCGGGCCGCGAGGCAGACGTCCTTCCAGGCGACCTCCGGCCCCGGATCGAGGTCGAAGACGATCCTGTTGGCCACATCCGGCCGTTGCGCGGTCGAGCCCCAGGTATGGAACTCGATCGCGTTGAACTGCACCAGCTCCATTAGCGATTCCGGATTTCGCACCACGAGGTAATCCGCCGGCTTGCCCGACTCTTCCAGGATCGGCACCGTTTCCAGCAGCGCCAGCCCCGCGGTCGCGTGCTTCTGGAAGAAGCAGGCCTTGTGGA
>JACCRJ010000235.1 GCA_013813615.1 Lautropia sp.
GTGCAGTATCGCGGCGCCAGCTATCTGGTGCCCATCGATGCAGTCTTTCTGGCGGAAGACGAAATCCCCGGCAAGGCCTTCAACCTGGATGACATCATCGGGCCGCTGTCTCGGGCACGGCGAGGCGTCAACTTCATTATCATGGATGCCTGCCGCGGAGATCCGGCGGCGCTGCTGACCCGGGTGCAGCGCCGCACGCGCTCGCTCGAGAACAAACCGGAGGCCGGACTGGCGCCGCAGGTGGCTCCCCGCGGCACCGTGATCGCCTATTCCACTTCGCCCGGCGCCCTGGCTGCCGATGGCGCAGGTGAGGCCAACAGCGTCTTCACCCGCAACCTCGCACTGCAACTGCGAAAGCCCGGCGTGACGATCGAGACGGTGTTCAAGCGCGTGCGGATGGCGGTGATGCGGGAGACGCGCAACGCCCAGGTGCCGTGGGAGAGCAGCAGCCTCGTAGGCGATTTCTGCCTGAAACCGAACGCAGACGGCCTCTGCGGTCCCGACGGCTGATCCATGCCTGCACTACCCGCCAACGTTTTACGACCACTCGCCGTTTTCCTGCTCGGCGTCGCCACCCTGCCGGCCTCTTCGGCCATTGCGCAGCCTGCGCAGGCCGCCGCTGTCCCTTATGTCGCCGAAGCGAGGCGACCCGGGCCTACGGCGGTCGAGCCGCTGCGGTTGCGCCTCGGGCTCATCGAGGGCTTGTCCGGACCGTTCGCCAATGCGGGTGAAGCGGTCGAGCGCAATCTCATCTTCGCCATCGAGCGCATCAATGCTCGGGGCGTCCTCGTCGCGGACCGTCCGCTCATCCTGGAACTGGAGTCGCTCGACAGCAAGGGCGAAGTGGACGGCGCCCTGCAGGCGCTGCAGGCAGCCGCGGATCGCGACATCCGGGTCGTGCTGCAGGGAAACAGTTCCGGCGTCGCCGGCGGGATCATCGCCGCCATCGACCGGCACAACGCGCGCAATCCCGGCCGGGAGATGCTGTTCCTGAACTACTCGGCGATCGATCCGTCCCTCACGCGCGAGAAGTGCAGCTTCTGGCATTTCCGCTTCGACGCGGACCTCGGCATGCGCCTCACCGCGCTGCTGGGTCCTCTGAAAGACGACAAGAGCATCCAACGCGTCTACCTGATCAACCAGAACTACAGTTTCGGACAGCAGTTCTCGCGCCTCGCGCGCGAGCGCCTGGCCCGGCTGCGACCCGACATCGAGATCGTCGGCGACGACCTGATACCGATCGGGCGGGTGAAGGACTTCGGACCCTATGCGCAGAAAATCAGGGCCAGAGGCGCGGACATGGTGCTGACTGGCAACTGGGGCAACGACCTGACCCTGCTGGTTAGGGCTGCGAGGGAGTCGGCACTGGACACGCGGTTCCATACCTTCTATGCCAACGGGCTGGGCGCCCCCGCAGCCATCGGCAACGCCGGAGCGGGCAGGGTGCTTGCGGTGGCGGAGTGGCATTACAACGCAGCGACCCCCGGGATGCGGGAAACCTACCGGGACTTCACCCGGCGGTTTCCGAAGCGGTCGGAGGATTACTTCCATGCGCGCATGCTGCTGATGACCGAGATGCTGGCAGCGGCGGCAGTCGCCGCCGGAAACGTGGCACCGGTGGCGATCGCTGCCGCGCTGGAAGGGATGAGCATCGAGCAGGGCGGCGTCGCGATGACGATGCGCGCTGCCGACCACCAGGTGCAGACCGACCTCTACCTGTCGATGATGGACCGCGCCGGCGCCGAGGGGGTGGAGCTGGACATCGAAGGCTCCGGCTACGGGTTCCGAACGGTGACGAAGCTGCCGGCGGCCGCCGTCTCTGAGCCGGCGGACTGCCGGATGTCGCGACCCGTCAGCCGCTGATGCGGAACTGCATGCCAATATAGTCCTCCCGCACGACGGCTGCCAAGCAGCCGCCACTTCTCCTGGGTCGCCTGGCAGCGGCGATGCGTTCAATTCCCTTTGGAAGGCGGGCTCCAGGCGAGTGGCCGCAGCGCCCGATTTGGAGAAGAAGCGCGCCCTGCCTATCATGTGAGCATGCCGCGCGGCCACGTCGTGCGTATCCCTCTTCTTCAGCCACTGCCGGAAGTTTGTTGACCGCAGCCCCCGCCATTTGATAGCGACGCCTGAAGCGCAGCGTCGCGCACTCTGGATCGCGCTAGCTCTGATCATCGTCTGGGGAACCAACTTCACGGTCCAGAAGTTGATCTTCCCGATCCTCACGCCCGCCGGATTCCTCTTCGCGCGGTTTCTGCTGATGCCCTTGTGCGCGGCGCTCTGGATGTTCTACCGCTACGGCATCGACTGGCCGCCGATCGACCGGCACGACTTCCGGCTGCTGGTCAAACTCGCCATCGCGGGGCACATCCTGCACGTGGGCCTGGTCACCTACGGCATCCATCTCTCGACCGCGTTCTCTTCGTCGCTGATCCTGGCCTGCGGGCCGATGTTCACGCTGATCCTGCTGCGGCTGAGCGGCCTCGAGAAGCTCACGATGGGGCAGGTGGCCGGCGTGGCCATCGCCTGCCTGGGCGTCCTCGTCTTCCTTTCGGACAAGCTGCTGGCCGAGCGCTGGCGCGCCGGCACCGGCGACCTCATCCTGCTGGTTGCCGCGTCGTTCTTCTCCTACTACACGGTGGCCGCCAAGCCCGTGATCATGCGCCTGGGGGGCGTGCCGGTGATGGCCTACACCACCTTCCTTGCAAGCCCGCTGCTGGTGGCGATGTCGTGGCGGGCCGGCATGAACGTCGCCTGGGGCTCGCTCGACTGGGAGGTCTGGGGCGGCATCCTGTGGGGCGTGCTGGTTTCAGCATTCCTCGGCTGGATCATCTGGGGCTGGGTGAATTCGATCCGCGGTGTCGGACGCACGGCCCCCTTGATGTACCTGATGCCGGTGGTCGCGGGCGCGGTCTCATGGTTCGTCATCGGTGAGGCGATGACGGTGAGCAAACTCATCGGCGCGGGGATCACGCTCGCCGGCGTCGCGCTGGCCCAGTACGGCTCGCTGCTCTTTCCCCGCGCGCCGGCTGTCTGACTTCCCGGTACGCCGACCGACCGTCCGTCGGGCGCGGCGATGCGCCGTCAGCCGTTTCGGCTCGTCCGTCAGCCGCCGCACCTGTCGCGCAGGGCTGAATGAAATACTCCGCCATCAGAAAATCGGCGCGGGCGGATGACGATGAGCAGGTTGGCATTGGGTGTGAGGGCATGAGCGGACGCAACCGGATCGCGGCCGCGCTGCTGCTGGGCGCAACTGGCCTGGGTTTCGCCTCCGCGGGAGCCGCACGGGAAGCGCGCGTGCCGACCTCCGACGGTGCGCAACAGGCGATCGAGTCCGCCGGCATCGACCCGGGCCAGTACGGCATGATGGTCCGGCCGCTGGGCAATGGCAGGTTGAACGCCGGCCACAACAGCGACAGGCCGTTGAACCCGGCGTCGACGATGAAGCTGGTGACCACGCATGCCGCGATGGCGCTGCTCGGCCCGGACTACCGGTGGGTGACCTCGGTGCACACCACCGGCGCGGTCGACGGCGAAACCATGATCGGGAACCTGATCATCAAGGGCGGCGGCGATCCCAAGCTGGTGGTCGAGGACATGACGGAAGTGGTGTCCAAGCTGCGCCGCGCCGGACTGCGTGAAATCCGCGGCGACCTGATCATCGACGATTCGCTCTACGCAGCCGGTCCCGAGCGGCTCGAGGCATTCGATGGCGACGAGTCCCAGCCCTACAACGTGCGGCCCTACGCAGTACTGATGAACTTCAAGGCCACGCGCTTCGTGATCGACCCGAAGAGTCGCCGGGTCACGATGGATCCGCCGTTGGCGGATGTCCGGATCGAAAACCAGGTGAAGGTGCTCAACGGCAAGTGCCGTCCCAACAGCACCGGCTTTTCGATCGACGATGCGGTCGGACCCGAAACCCGGCCCCTGATCCGGATCAGCGGCACCCAGGTGAGGGCGTGCGGCGAGCAGCATTTCTATGCGGCGGCATTGACCCACCGCCAGTTCATCCACGGCTTCTTCAAGGCGGCCTGGAAGAATGCCGGCGGCTTGCTGACGGGCACTACCCGGGTGCAACCGGGGGCGGCCGAAGGCGCGCCGTATTTCGAGTGGCATTCGCCGCGGACGCTGACCGACGT